>JBGTAO010000143.1:0-3403 GCA_041749835.1 Gemmata sp.
CCGGTTCAATTCCGGCCCCCGCTACTGCTCATTTGCTGCAAACCATTCTCCACAAGCAATTGTTGCTTGTTCCCACCTGTGTGGGTTTCTCCCATAGCATCGTGACCTTGTTACGTTCGCCCGGGAACAACTCGGCGTGAACCTCTCCGCCAAAGTGCGTGTCCCGGTTGCATGGACACGAACATCCTCCTCGATAAATTTGAACGACTTGGTGCCCGGCTAAAGGTGCTGGGGCGGCCGTCGCAACGCCGTCGCCGCGCCGACGCGATCGCGCTGGACGTGCAATTCGATCGTAAAGGTGAGTTCTTCGAAATCGTGAAGCCGCCGGAACTCATCGCCGAGATTGCGGTGCTCGATCTGCAACCGGCCGATCGTCACCTGCTGCTGCTCGTTCGCGAAGGAGCGAACAAGAGCAAGTTCCTGTGCGGTCACGATGAGCGACACTGGTTTGTGGCGGGTATCCCCGAGGTTGCATCGGTGGGAACCGTGCGACAAGCTAAAGAAGCGCTCAAACCTGCGACGGTGCTCGAAGCCCAATCCACGAAACGGCTCAAGGCCAAGCAACGCAATCGCCGGAAGAACGCGGCGTTCGTGCGCCAGGGGGAATGGTTCTTCTTGCCGGTCCCGGGGTTTACTGTCGATGAACGGCTGGTTCTCCACTGGGAGCCACTCCGACGGGGCAACGGTGGGAAACCACACTGGACCGAGTTCTGCTATCGGACCGGTGGTGAGTCGGTTTATGTTTCCAGCAAATATCCCAACGGTATCACGGAGACGCAATACCGAGCCATTATTTCCCAGAAACCCAAGGCCCGCTCGTGGGGTTGGAGCGTGATGAGACGAGACCCAGCGGTGTATGTCCGTGGGCGGGTACGGCACGCCGATCACGCGACCATCTGCCTTCCTGGCTGGCATCAGGTGGTGATGAACACCGAGGGGCAGTCTCGTGCCATGCGGAATGTTGCGTTCCTCGATTGATTCCAAGAGAGTCGCTTCCATGCGGGAACCACGCGACGGTGCGTTTCCTGGTTCCGTCGCTGTTGCCTGCAATTCGGCCGGTGTTTCACTTTCTGTGCATTTCGCAATAAAACACAGTCAGTGTCGCGTTTGAAGTCATCCGCGTGCTTCCGAAGCTTCTCGCGGGAGGTGTGCCGTTGCGGCTTGTTGACGCAGAGTTGTGGAGTATTGTCGCGTTGACGTTGCGCGTGACCGTGACAGCGCTGGCGATTGCGGCGCTCTTGGGGGTGCCGACAGGCCTCTGGCTGGGGTTGGCCCGGTTCCGCGGCAAACGCGCGATAACAGCTCTGATTTACACCGGTATGGCGTTGCCTCCGGTGGTGGTCGGCTTACTCGTTTATGTGCTGTTGTCGCGGAGTGGGCCGCTGGCGTTTTTGGAATGGTTGTTCACGCCGGCCGCGATGATCCTGGCGCAAACAATCATGGCGTTACCGCTGGTCGTTGGCCTGGTGCTGGGTGCGGTAAGTTCGGTGCCATCGGATCTGGTTCGGCAGGTGCGGAGTCTGGGAGCCACGCCCTGGCAAGTACGTTGGGCGGTGCTTCGAGAAGTGCGGCTGGGCGTGTTATTCGCGCTATTGGTGGCCTTCGGGCGGATCGTCAGTGAAGTCGGTGCCGCGTATATGGTGGGTGGCAACATTCAGGGGCAAACTCGCGTTCTTTCGACGGCAATCATGATGGAGACAAGTAAAGGTGATTTCGCGATGGCGTTGGCCCTGGGTGGCTGGCTGCTCATGCTTTCCCTGGTGGTGAATCTGGCGGCGTTGCGGCTTCAGGGGAGGGCGGCGTGAGCGATCGCCCGGCGTTACAGATCGAACAGATGACCTTGGTACATGGTGAACGGGTCACGCTCGATATCCCGCAGTTCGAAGTTCGGAGCAGTGAGACGTTGTGCCTCGTGGGGCCGCCGGGCTCTGGAAAAAGCACACTTCTGCGGGTTCTTGCGGGGCTGCAACGGCCCACTGCGGGGCAGATGTGGCTGCACGGGGAGCGCTTCCAGCGCGGTCTGGCGACGGTCCAGCAGATGCGCACAGTCACGCTCGTGTTTCAGCGGCCACTGCTCCTCTCCGGCACAGTGCGTTCGAATGTGGAATATGGCTTGCGACTGCGGCGCGACCCGGAGCGCGAAGCCAAGGCGCGGGCGTTGCTACAACGGGTACACCTCAGCCATCTGGCCGATCGCCCCGCGGCTGCGGTTTCCGGTGGCGAAGCGCAGCTGGTCGCGCTGACGCGTGCGCTGGCTTTCGGCCCCGATGTCCTGCTGCTCGACGAACCGACCAACAACCTCGATCCCGCTCGGGTGGCGCTGGTGGAGGAAGTCGTTGCGGCTGATCACCACCAGCGGGGAACAACGATCGTGTGGGCCACGCATAACCATTTCCAGGCCCGGCGAGTCGGTGATCGCGTGGCTTTACTTCTGGAAGGGAAACTCGTCGAGACAGCGCCAGCCATGCAGTTCTTCGATACGCCCCAAGACCCACGAACCGCCGCCTTCGTGCAAGGGAAAATGGTGTACTGATGCCGCACACCACGATGCTGCTACTGCTGGGTGCTTTGATGCTGCTTCCGTTGGGGTGCACCAGCCCGAGCAACCGGAGTATCAAGCTCGTATCGACGACGACTGTGCGAGATAGCGGACTGCTGGACGAACTCACCCACCAGTTTCAGAAGCAGTCAGGAATCGTTGTCCACACGGTTGCGGTGGGGTCGGGGCACGCACTGGAATTGGGGCGTCGCGGCGATGCCGATGTCTTGCTCACGCACGATCCGGATGCAGAACAACACTTCGTGGCTGAGGGTTTTGGGGACAGCCGCCGTGAGGTGATGTGGAATGATTTCGTTTTGGTTGGTCCTCCCGACGATCCTGCCGGAGTGAGAAATGCCACTTCGGGTACCGAAGCCTTGCGACGCATCGCACAAACTTCCGCAACGTTTATCTCCCGCAGCGATAACTCAGGAACGCATCGCAAGGAACTCGCCACATGGGCCAAGGCCGGACTGACCCCCGAGGGCTCCTGGTATACCCGGTCCGGGCTCGGAATGGGGGCTGTGCTACGGATGGCAGATGAGAAGCGTGCTTATGCCCTCACCGATCGCGGCACGTTCCTGGCGCAGCTAGGGCGGTTGAATCTGGGCGTAATCGCCAGTGGTGACCCCATGTGGATCAACCGTTATGCTGTGATTCCCGTGAATCCACTGAAGCACCCCCATGTCCAGAACGCACTCGCGGTACAGTTTGCGGACTTCCTGAGTTCAGACGAGGGCCAGCAGTTGATCGCCCGTTTTGGTCGCGACCAGTTCCGTGAGCCGCTCTTCTATCCGATCGCAACCCTGCCGGAATGAATCGGGAGCCAACCGGAATCACGATAGTAGGGTTGGGGCGAAGATC
>JBGTAO010000144.1:0-6095 GCA_041749835.1 Gemmata sp.
GGCCAAGCTGATGGGCAGTGACTCACCGCCGGCAAAGGAAGATGCACCGATCCTCGCGCGGCTGGCCAAGATCGGCATCGCGCCCGGCAAGCCGTTCGACATGGCCAAGCTCGATCCGGCCGTGCAGGCGGCACTCAAGGATCTGCCGAAGAAGGCACTGAAGAAGATTGAGGAGAACCGCAACAAGATGGGCGAGATCGTCGATGGTTGGGTCATCACGAAAGGCCTCGGCATCTACGGAACGAACTACACGAAGCGTGCCGTGGTGGCCGCCTACGGTTGGCCCGCGAACCGGGAGCAAGATGCGGTCTACCCCTACACGGAAGTCGATAGCGAGAAGAAGACACTCTCCGGTGCCAACAACTACACGCTCACTTTCCCCAAGGGCCAGACCCCTCCGATCAACGGTTTCTGGTCGTTCACCATGTACGAGATCGATCAGGGCTGGTGGTTCGTGCCCAACGCGCTGAACAAGTTCACGGTAAGTCCGCGGAACAACCTGAAGTACAACGACGATGGATCACTGACGCTCTACTTCCAGAACGAGTCGCCGGGCAAAGACAAGGAAGCCAACTGGCTGCCGGCGCCGAAGGGGGATTTCATCCTGATGCTGCGCATGTACTGGCCGAAGGAGAAGGCCCCGTCGATTCTCGACGGAAGCTGGAAGGTCCCGCCGGTGAAGAGGGCCGGGTAAGGGCTCGGATGATGCCTGCACTTCACACCGAATGCAGGCAGTTCCGGCCGAACCATACGCTGCAGCAGACCGGCGGGGCAGGACGGCTTTCCAGGGTTCAACGGTTCTCCAGCCCCGCCGGCTGCTGAGCTGGGTCGACTATGAAGCCGTGTGCAGGTCAAGTCAGTGGGTTGGTTTTCTTCGGTCGTTTTGTTTCGGGAATTGTTCTCGCCCGGTGCTGGGACCATTCCCGAAACAAAACGACCCCGTGGACCCCGGCCGGCGACCGGGACCAACACCACACCGATTCCGCAGCCGTGTTGGCGACTTTGACGCTGTGCCCAGCAGCAACCGCGTGATCGTGAACCCAACCCGCGTAGTTCACGGCCACGAGCAAACGCTCGTGATCGGTCCCTTGCCAGGCGAAGGCGAGGAAGTTGTCCGAGGTTCCGTTCCCGTCCAAGGCGGGCCGGCATTCCAGCTGTTGCCACTGCCCTTCGCGAACCACCGGGTAACCCTGCCTCCGGCGACACACACAACACATCGGAAACACTGGCACGCGAGAAGCCACGCCAGGTTCAGCGCGAACTCCCCGACGCTTCAGACAGGTGCAAGCGAAGGGCGGGCTTCAATGGCGGAGCGGTACGGCCATCAGGAGTGGTGCTTAAACTCGAAGGGAGCCGCGGAAGCCACGAGCAGAATAGTCGACTGCGCACCATTGTGATACACGAACACTTTGCCATAGCGTCGATCACAGAAGAGGGCTCCTCCGAGCGATCGGATGTCCACGGGTGTTCTGACCCAACTCGAAGTCTTGGTGTCGAAATCGCCTAGCTTCTGCAGTTCTCGGTACTGCTCCTCCGTGAGGAGTTCGATGCCCATCGCAGCCGCCATCTCGACAGCGCTATTCTCCGGCTTGTGTTCCTTCCGAGATTCCAACCCTGCGCGGTCGTAGCAGACGCTTCTGCGACCGCTTGGGCTCTCTGCGGAGCAATCGCAAAACGTGTACTGTCCCGTTTCTCGGTCCTGGCCAATGACATCGGGTTCGCCGCCCGTGGTCTCCATCTGGTGAAGGGACCTCAGCGCTGCGGGAGCACGCTCGAGCTTGATCCGTACTTCGGCCCACACGATTCCATTGTGGCGCTGCATGTTCTGCTCAAAGCGAGCCTTCAGGGTTTGGAGTCGCTCTTCCTGTTCTTGCGCTTTCATGGTCCGTCCACTGTGCTCAGGATCGGTTGCAAGTCAGCCGCATTCCCTCCGTCGCGAAACGACATCGCTCACCAGAGGCCCGGTGAGCGATGGGAAAGCACAACCAACTCTTTCAGAGAGGGCGGGTGCAGCGCGTGGTTCGGCCCGCTGGTCCGTCGCGTCACGCGCACTCCCCGACCTTGACCCGCGCCAGTTACTTCTTCGGTGCCTCCATCTGCAGCGGCCCAAGCTTGATCGTCACCTTGTCGATCTTGCCGGTGAAGCGGAACGGCACCTTGTAGTCCTTGTCGTTGACCGGCGTACCGGTATCGATGCCGACGCAGAAGGTCTCGCACCACGGCAAGATCACGGGAATACTCTTCGGCATCGGGTACATGTCCACGGCCTTGCCATCCACCTTCAAAGTGCCGGTGCCGCGCCACAAACCATGACCCCAAGGGCCAGAATGGTTGATCTTCGCTTCATCGTGTCCTCTTCGTTCGTAAAAGGATCTCGTTTGTAGAAAGGGGCGGGCGCTCCCCGTCAGGTACGCCCGCCGAGATGGCATCACTTCCCGCTGTGATTCCGGATGATCTCATCGATCTTCTTCTTGACGGCCTCCAGGTTGAAGCTGGCCGGGTCCTGCATCGGCGGGTAATCGATGGCGGTCTTCGCGAGGTCGCCGACCCTCTGCTGAACCATGACGAACCGCCAGAACTCGCGGGCCATGAACTCGTTGCCGTAGCCCCAGGCACCGGTCAATGTCGTTTCGCCGCTGCCCATCGGGAATCGCTCAAACGGGTCCTGGCGGAGATTGATCATCACCGGCATATCAGTTGTGACCTTCGGCCCCGGCCAACCGATCGGCTGCTGGACGAACTGGAACTTCATGTCCTCGATACGAACCGCAGCCAACTGCGCACCGGCGAAGTAGAAGAACTCCTTCCGGGCCGACGGACCCTTGCCCAGAAGCAAATCCATCTGGTTGTATCCATCCAGGTGGTTCTTGTAATCGCGATCGCCAAGTTTCACACCCTTGAGGAGTTGGCCGGTCACCTCCGAATTGCCGGCGGCAGCTGTGAGCGTCGGGAACCAGTCGAGGGAAGAGAACATACCGTTTTCCACTGTGCCCGGCTTCACCATACCTGGCCAACGGATGATGCACGGGGCGCGGAATCCACCCTCGTAGCCCGTTCCTTTTTGACCTTTGAACGGGGTGTTCCCGCCGTCCGGCCAGGTGAACGTCTCGGCCCCGTTGTCGGTGCTAAAGATCACGATGGTGTTGTCGGCCTCGCCGATGTCTTCCAGATGCTTCAGAAGCGCCCCCACGTCATCATCCAACTGCTTCATGCCGGCCTCTTCCAGCCCGAAGTTGGTCTTGCTGTTCATCTCGGCGTAGTACTTCTTGGACAGGAACGTCCAGACATGCATGCGCGTGGTGTTGTGCCAGAGAAAGAACGGTTTGCCGGCCTTCTTGGATTCGTCCATGAATCGGTTTGAGTTCTCAACCAGCACCGAATCGAAGGTGGTCATGTCGTACTTATGCTTCACCCCGATCGGGTGCATCTTCGGCACGTTAGTCATATCCGGGTACGGGGCGAGTGGGCCTTCATCGACGATCCGCTGCTTACCGATCTTGCCCCAGCGCGGCATCTCGGTCGGGTCGTCCTTGTCGGTCGCCCAGCAGTGCACGAGGTTGCGCGGCCCGAACTTGTCGCGGAAGGCCGCGTCGTCCGGGTACGAATACCAGTATGGGTCGGACATGGCGTCGAGGTGGTACAGGTAGCCGAAGAACTCATCGAACCCGTGGACCGTCGGCAGGAACTTATTCAGGTCGCCGAGGTGGTTCTTGCCGAACTGGCCGGTGGCGTATCCGAGCGGCTTGAGGGCCGTAGCGATGGTACAGGCCTGGGCCGGAATACCGACGTCGGCTCCGGCCTGGCCAACGGTCGTCAGACCGGTGCGCAACGGGATCTGGCCGGTGATGAAGGCGGCCCGCCCGGCGGTACAACTGGCCTCCGCATAGTAATCGGTCAAGAGCATCCCCTGAGATGCCAGCTTGTCAAGGTTCGGCGTCTTCCCCGACATCATGCCACGGTGGTAGGCACCAATGTTGAACCACCCAATGTCGTCGCCCATGATGAACAGGATGTTCGGCTTCTTGCCCGAGGCCGGTTGCTGTCGCGCCGCAGCATTGATGTGAGTCTGCGCCAGCATCATCCCACGATCGCCACCTTCCAGGCAGCAAGAAGAGATGGATGCGGGTGCTGAGGAAGAATCACCTGGGTTGCTTACACTGGGCGAGCTGACATTCGAAGCAGTCGCCGGGCGATTCAATCGAAAATCGCCAGACGCAGCTAGATATCCCAGTAGCGCGCCGGCTGCCAGGAACGCGATGGGCAGTAATTTCGTGCTCTTGAACATACTTGCTCCGGAAACGGGGGAATGTGCCGCGTGAAGATCTGCAACCACCGCGGCAGTACGATCCAGGCGACACACTCCGCAGAGGTGGTTGCCGCCGCCGAACAATTTAGATCATGAATTATTGTGGATACTACACTACGACAAGCGAAGGCAAACAAGTGAAAAGTGCAAAAAGGCCCGGCGCTCCAGTGCGGCGCGGGGTTCAGCGTTTGAGCCATACATCGAGAGGCGACCCAAGCCCGCTCCGCCGGTTGCAAGACAAGCCAGGCACCACTGTCCGGCAAGCCGCGTTCAGACCAACACTCAGGACGGCGAACGGCCATCGAGCACAGGGGCTTCCTTCATACTCGATGAGCGACTCTCGGCTGCTGAAGTCTGGGGCGGGTACTCGAGTGACTCACGCAGTTGAGCAACCAGTTCCTGGGGGAACGACGGGAGATAGAGTTGGTGATTCGCCTTCCATTGCTGGACCTGCTTTTCCGCTTGCTGCGCCCGTTCCTGGTTGGGGTTCGAGCCGGGTTCCGTGAGCATCCGCTGGGTTGGCACCGCCAGGCGCATTCCACCCCGCGAAAGAATCTCCATGATGCGCAGGTTCAGGTCTTCGGCGATCTCCAGAAACTCCCCGAAATCGGTCGCCGTGACGTAGGCGAAGACATCCAGATCGAGCGAGGCCGGACCAAACTCGGCGAAGCGTATGCGTGCCGGGTCGGAGTCCACCTTGGGGTGGGAATAGAGCATCCGGCGGATCTCGACGAGAGCGAACCGGACCTGATCCGCCGAGCAGGTCTTTTCGAGCTGGACCCGGGGGTGGTACCAGATCTTCCTGCGCCGCGAGTAGTTCTCCAGTTCCATCTTGGCCAACGCCGCGTTGGGGATGGAGATGATCGTGTCGTCGAGCGTGCGAACCCGTGTCGAACGCAGACCGATCTCCTCGATCGTGCCGGCCCGGTCGCCGAAGCGGCAAAAGTCGCCGACGTAGACGGGGCGGTCCATGAACAGGTTCAAGCCGCCGATCAGGTTCTCGAGCGTGTTCTGAGCCGCGAGAGCCACGGCAATACCGGTGATACCCAGACCCGCGAGGACCGGCGTCAGGGGGACACCAAGATTCTCGGCAGTCGTAATGACGATGACGACGAAGGCGATCAGCGTCAGCAGGCGGAACGCGATCCGAATGAGCTGGGCGTCGATCTCCTGCGGCTTGATCTGAGGCAACCGGATGACGACCTCCGCGAGGCAACTACTGACGATGCCGATCAACCAAGCGAGCAGCACCGCCGTGAGCAGGGTGGTGACGATCACGGTCACCACCGCCACGTCTTTCTCAAGACGAAGCTGAACGAAAGCCATCGAGGCAAGTGAGGTGATGCCGAGCCCGCCCAGGGGAAAGAGCAGACGCCGCCAATACGAGGCCGGTCGATCCGCGGGCCGCTGCCGGACTCCCACTCGAAACATCAACCCCAGACCGCCCAGCAGCAACAGGGTCACGATGACCAAGGCCACCCACTTCCAGACCGGCTGTCCCAGCGTCAGGGTTCTCAACCATGGCGGCAAGGACTGAACCCAGGTGATGGGAATGGCCGGCCCGGGCGATTGCAGGTAAAGGTTGTAAGCGTTCTCGAGGACTGTGCCATCCTTGTACGGTAACTGAGAAACCTGATCGTAGAACGACCGAGCCCGGCTCACCGTTTCCGGCGTGAAGAGGAACTCGCCCTTGCGTGGCCCATCTTCCACCTGGGCGATGGTGATCGCAGTATTGGGGAGTATCCAACTCGTGACGTTGTCGGTCTTGATCTCCTTGATGCCGGAGATC
>JBGTAO010000145.1:0-2869 GCA_041749835.1 Gemmata sp.
CTCCGCCAAGGTGAAATCACTTTTGTGCTCACTTCGCCATTGAGCCCCGCACACCCCGAAAGCCAGCGATTAGTTGCCCACGGCGATGGAGTGATGGATATCGCGCTGGATGTCCCCGATGTGACACACGCATATGACGAAGCGCTCCGGCGCGGCGCGATTGGTGTGCGACCGCCGGCAGCGTTGGAAGATGATCATGGCGTTTACGAATGCGCTTCCATTCAAGCCTATGGCGACACGACTCATAGCTTCGTCAATCGCGATCGGTATCGTGGAGTGTTTGCGCCGGGCTACAAGCCCATGGACCCGGAACGCTATCACCCGAGCACGACCCGCCCCGTCGGGTTCGCGGCCATCGACCATATTGTGGCTAATGTGGAAGAAGGAAAGATGAACGAATGGGTCGATTTTTACGGAAAGGTGCTGGGGTTCAAACAGCTCGTATCGTTCGACGACAAAGACATCTCGACGGAGTACTCGGCGCTCATGTCGAAGGTGGTCCAGAACGGCACGGGCCGGGTTAAGTTCCCCATCAATGAGCCCGCCAAGGGAAAACGACGCAGCCAGATCGAGGAATATCTCCAGTATTACGGTGGGCCGGGTGTTCAGCACATCGCACTCATCACGGGCGACATCGTCAAGACCGTGCGAGCCATGCGGGCGAATGATGTGTCGTTTCTGCGGGTGCCACATGCCTATTACGACACCTTGCTGAATCGGGTCGGCCCGATCAAGGAAAACCTGGAAGAACTCGCGGAACTGGGAATCCTGGTGGATCAGGACGACGAAGGCTACATGCTCCAAATCTTCACCAAGCCCGTGACGGATCGTCCCACGCTGTTCTTCGAAGTCATTCAACGCAGGGGCTCCAAGAGCTTCGGCAAGGGCAACTTCAAGGCTCTCTTCGAAGCAATCGAGCGCGAGCAGGAACTGCGCGGCACTCTGTAGAACGAATAATGGCATGAGCCACACTGTTGCCCAGCCGTTCAGTACCAAGGTGGTTGCGTGATGCCAGTCCCCTTCCCGGTTGCTTCTGTACGCGATTTCTATGCGTTTGAACAGCATGTGAACACTTGCCGGGCCCACCGTGGCCTTGCCATGTTGCCACAATGGTATGAAGTACCGGTCTTTTACTTTTCGAACCCGGTGGCCGTCATTGGTGATGGCGACCCTGTCTGGGCACCCGCGGGTTCTCGGGCACTGGACTACGAACTCGAGTTGGCGGCTGTGGTGGGAACTGCGGCACGCGATCTTCCACCCGACGAGACCGCGCTCGATTGCCTGGCCGGCTTCACCATCATGAACGACTGGAGCGCTCGCGATCTGCAGAGGGCCGAGATGGCTGTCGGCCTCGGGCCTTCCAAGAGCAAAGATTTTGCGACAACTCTGGGACCACAGTTGATCCCCCTCGCCGACTTGCGCGACACCTATCACGATGGTCGGTTGCACTTGCAGATGACGGCAGTAGTGAACGGCAAAGAATACTCCCGCGGAAATTCCAGAAGCATGTACTGGACGTGGCCTCAATTGCTGGCGCACGCCAGCCGGGATACCGAATTACGGCCCGGGGATGTGCTCGGCTCGGGCACAGTTGGTACGGGGTGTATCCTGGAATTAACTCCGGAAGCGGTGGGAGGCTGGTTGCAACCCGGCGACGTCGTTCAGTTGACAATTGAGCGACTCGGTACACTGACAAACACCGTCCGGGAGCGACCCCATGACTTACGCTGATCAGCTTCTGGAAATGTCGAAACAAGTACCTGATCTCGCTACCCAGATTGCAACACTGCGCAATCTCGAAGCCATCTTGAAATGGGCTCCCCGTGCAGGTGTTCCGTTCTCGCAAATCGATCTGCTGCAACAAGACGAATACAGTTACGACTTGTATCTGCAATTGCCCGACTCGCGATGGATCACGTTTGGAGTCACCTGATTTGGAGAACTGACGGCGGTCGCCGTCTGGAACGAGAAACCCGACGCGGATGAGTTACTCGAATGGCGTTTTGGCCAGGGTTGGCATCCCACCTGTTCGTTACTTCAAGAGGGACCGCGCATCCTGGGCCACGCCGCGAAGCACTTTGCGAAAGGATAGTCCCATGCCGCGTTACCTCTCAATTGGCAACATTCCTCGGAAGCGCCACATCGCACATCCCACGAGCCCAGGGTACAAGAACGAGGGGCTGTACTACGAGGAAGTCGTTAGTACCCACGGTTTTTCACGGGCTTACTCGATCGTTTACCACCTCAAGCCCCCCACTCGGGTCAAGCGAGTCGAGGCAGCCGGAGTGCTGCGTGTGGAGCGAGCCGAGCAGCCCGAGTTGCGACACTATCATTTGAAATCGGGTGCCATGCCGCGTGCCGGCGATCCCATCACCGGGCGGGTTCCCCTCTTCACCAACGACGAAGTAACGCTTTGGAGGTGCCGCCCGGTCGAAGCCCAGAAGGAACTATTTCGCAACGCGCTTGCGGATGAAATCCTCTTCGTCCATCACGGGCGGGGCCGGCTGCTCACGCACTTTGGGGTGTTGAACTTCAAACCATTCGACTACGTCGTTGTTCCGCGCTGCACAACTTATTCCGTGGAGTTCGATTCTACCGGTGAAGCCGCGGATCTGCTGGTCATTGAATCGCCGGGCTTGATTGGGTTCCCACCACGCTATCTGAACCCAGATGGGCAGTTCCGACTCGGAGCACCCTATTCGGAACGCGACTTCCACGGACCCCAGGAATTGTTGGTGCTCGATCACGAGAAGGATGTCTCGGTGCTGATCAAAGACGGCGAACGCTTAACGCGCTATACCCTGGCCCATCACCCATTCGATGTTGTGGGGTGGGATGGCTTCGTCTATCCGTTCACGTTCAACGCCGA
>JBGTAO010000146.1:0-5578 GCA_041749835.1 Gemmata sp.
ATTGCGATCCGGGTGATATTGCTTGGAAAGCTTGCGATACGCCTTCTGGATCTCATGGGTTGCGGTTGATTTGGAGACCCCGAGAACTTCGTATGGATCGCGCGGCATGATGGTGTTGGAATCCCGTGGGTGAACCCGGAGAACGAGCCTATTGTATCGGCTTCAGCGCCTACGCCGGAACCGCGCAGGTTAGATTAAACCGCGTGCGGCCGAGATTCAGACCGGCCAACAGGAAAACCGGAATCGGCGCTATCGCGAAGCCGGGATCAGGTTTTCCGCTGTCACCATCTCCACGGCAACTTCGAATGCCTGCACGGTCTCGCGAATGACACTCTCGGTGTGTTCGCAACTAGTCATTCCGGCCAGGCCCCACCAGTCGACACCATTGAGCAGCATGGCCTGACGCAGCCCGTGGACAAGGTGCTGATCCTTGGGACCGTCCAGCGTATTCACATCGCCATTGAGCGGGATGTAACCATCGTTGTCGCCAGCAGGGCCAGTCGGCCGCGGTCCAGTGTAACCCGGGATGACGCGAATCATGGAGAAATCGCAATAGGCGATCCAGGGCCAGTTGCGCGCTTCGAACAAGGCATTCAGTTCACTTCGGAGCTGGCGGCCCGCCGCATTCGCCTTCGCGCACGGTTCACCCGTGGCCACCCGCTTCAGAGCGGCCACACCTGCCGCCGCCGAAAGCGGATTTGCGTTGTAAGTGCCGGGGTGCTTCATCTTGGGCTTCCCAGGTCGCGGCTCAAGATACGCCAGCACATCGGCACGCCCGGCCACACAGCCACCGGGCAAGCCACCCGCCAGGATCTTGGCCAGCGTGGTGAGATCCGGCTTCACTCCGTAAAAGCCCTGTGCGCCACCAGGCGCAACCCGGAAGCCGGTAATCACTTCATCGAAGATCAGCAAGCGGTCGTAGCGGGTACAGAGTTCGCGGAGCCCCCGAAGGAACTCCCCGCGAATCGGCACGCCACCCCAGTGACCACCGGTTGGTTCCAGTATCACGGCACCAATCTCGGGATCGGCTTTCAGCGCCGCTTCCACGCGGTTCAGATCATTGGGTGGAATGGCGACACAGTGCGCTGATACGGCATCGGGAACACCGGGAACAGTCGTCGCGTCGTACGGATGGTCGGCAAACACCGTGACGTAATCGTGCCAGCCGTGGAAGTGGCCGAGAAACCGCAGAAACTTGGGCCGCCCGGTGAACAGTCGTGAGAGCCGCAACGCCATGAGCGTGGCTTCGGTGCCACTCCCGGTAAATCGCACACGCTCTGCGGACGGAATGAGCCGCTGGACAAGTTGCCCCCACTCGATTTCCAGATCGTGGCACGCCCCAGGATGGGTGCCTCGCGCCATCTGGTCCTGGACTGCCTTCACGACATCGTCCGGGCAGTGCCCCAGGAGGTGCGAACCGTGCCCCACGAAGTAATCCACAAGTTGGTGGCCATCGACATCCCACTTGTACGCCCCCTTGGCGTGCGAGATGTAAACCGGGAATGGCTCCATCATGCGGGTGTCGTGCGTCACACCGCAGGGAAAGACAGTGCGGGCTTGAGCGAATCGCGCCTGCGAACCAGGAAAAGCCGCGGTATATCGCTGAGCCAGTGTCGGGGTTAGCGTCGCAGTCGCAGGCATGACTTTGCTCCGATGGTGACCAACAACTCGTCTCGGTGAAGCAACACCGCGTTCAGACACCGCGGCGTGTGGGCTCCCAGATGAATTTGTGCAACTGCAACTGGAAACGCACGCGATGGAGTTTCGATTCCAGTAACCAGTTCACCAGTTCCACCGGTTGCACGGCCTGGAATACCGGGCTCACGAGGCACTGAAAGCGTTCATCGAGCCGGTGCGCTCGGATCGCCGCCGCCGCCCATTCCCAGTCGCCCTGCGAAGCGATCACGAACTTGATTTGATCGGTCGGTTTCAACACCTTCAAGTTCGCCCAGCAATTCCGTTGCGATTCGCCGCTCTCCGGGCACTTCAGGTCCATGATGATGTGAACGCGGGGATCGACCGCTGCGACATCGTGAGCACCGCTGGTTTCCAGAAGCAAGGTTTTGCCCGCGTCGGCCAACTCCGTCATGAGCGGGTAGACGCTGGGTTGCAACAACGGCTCGCCACCGGTGACCTCGACCAGCGGACACGAAAAGCCGAGCGTACGAGCCAACACTTCGGCACGCGGCAGGCGTTCGCCCTGAGTGAAGGCATGTGGAGTATCGCACCACGAACAGCGGCTATCGCACACCGATAGCCGCACGAACACACAGGGCAATCCGGCGAATGTCGATTCGCCCTGAACGCTCGGGTAGATCTCGTGAATCAGCAGTTCGTCCGGGGGAAGTTCCCGGAGCAGGGCGATCCGGTGGCTTGCCTCGGGCGGCACAAGAGCAAGTGGCGGGATCGGCAAGGATTTCGGGGCACTCATGTGGGTCATGATATCAGCCGAATCGCTGTTGCACGCTGGAACAGGGTTGGCTATGCCCGGCAACCACCGAAATCGCCCCATTCTCGGAGCTGCCAGGATGCGCGCACGGTCGATCCTTGCTGCCATGTTGCTCGTTGTCACTCTGGGGTTTGCCCAGACTGCGGACACCAAAGCACCCCCGCCACCCGACACACCAATCACCGTCGCCGCGACTGTGAATGGCCAGGCGATCACCCTGAGCGAACTCGATGCCGTCCTGCGGGTGGCACTACCGGACACACCGCTCACGGCACGCCAGCGCTGGCGTTTGCGTGCCGCGATCCTCGACGACCTGGTAGATGATAAACTGCTTGAACAATTCCTGAGCAAGAGTGGGCCCAAAGTGGACCCCGCGGAACTCGATGCCCAACTCCGGGCACTGACAGCCCAGCTCATCCGAGAAAACCAGACGCTGGCCCAGTATCTCAAGACGACCGGACAAACCGAAGCGCAACTCCGAGCGATCTGGGGCCTTCAGAACCAGCTTGCGGGCTATGTGAAACAGCAAGTGACGGACGCTCAACTGCAAGCGTATCACGCGGCTAACCGCGATTACTTCGACAAGGTCGAAGTGCGTGTGAGTCATATCGTCGTTCGGGTCAGCAAAGATCTCCCGGCACCAGAACGGGCGGGCATGAAGGAGAAACTCCAGGCACTCCGCAACGACATTGCCGGCGGGAAAATCGATTTCAACACGGCGGCACGTAAGTTCTCCCAATGCCCCAGCGGGCTCAAGGGGGGCGACCTGGGGTACATCCCGCGGCGGGGCTTGCCCGAGAACGAGCCACTGGCGAAAGCCGCTTTTGCCCTCAAAATTGGTGGGCTCAGCGAGGTGATCGAGAGTGATTCGGGCTTTCACCTTGTCACAGTCTCGGATCGAAAAGTGGGCACCGCGTCCACCTGGGAAAAGTCGCTGATCGAAGTTCTCGAAGCGTATACCGACGATTACCGCGACCAGCTTGTCGCTCAGCTACGCAAAGAAGCGCAAATCAAGATCCTGTTGCCATGAGCCCGTAGTGTAACCGCGCTCCGATGCGGTTTAGGCGTGACTTGGCACGCGGGTTTGGGTCTAATGACTCTGTTAGTTTGACACGGCTGGTTCTCGCCCCGTTTTCCCACCCCGCGGAGCCCTTCACCATGCAACCTCGCGATCACAATTCTTCCTGCACCGATTGCATCGATCCGCCGCAATTGGGCCTGGGTCGGCGCGACTTCATCCGTTTCCTGGGAGCATCTGCCGCCCTCGCGGTGACCGGTCTGACTCCGGTGCAGCAAGCCCGTGCTGCTCGCGCCGCCAAACAAGCGGAAGCCGAATCGCTGGTCTTCGAGCTGTTCAAGACCATGAGCAGCGATCAAAAGAAGCAACTCGTTCTTCCGTGGGATCACAAGGTGAGCGGCCAACCGTTGCCGGCACGGCTGATGACCGCGAATGCTCCGGTTGGCAAGTCGGTAATCGGGCTCGAGTACAACAAGAAGCAGGTCGAGTTGCTCGATCGCATCTTCCGCTCTATTGCGAATGGCGAAGAGGGTTACAAGTATCTGAGTCGAAACAAGGGCTTCGATGACAGCGGCGATTTCGAGAGTATCGGTGCGTTGTTCTACGGCGAACCCGCGGAAGGGAAGAAGTTCTCGCTGGTCTTTGCCGGGCACCATCTCACGATCCGTTGCGATGGCAACTCGGAAGAGAAGACCGCGTTCGGCGGTCCACTGTACTACGGCCACAGCCCCAGTGGTTACGCCAACAACAACGTCTTTTATCACCAGACCAAAGCGTCGATGGAACTGTTCCAGGCACTCGACGCGAAGCAACGCCAGGCCGCGCTCCGCCCTGGGAAGTGGGCCGATGGCGTGCAAACCGTGAAGCTCCCCAAGACGGATGCCACCTTCCCGGGGTTGGGCGTGACCGACATGACCAAGAGCCAGCGTGAGGCGCTGGAGAATGTCATGAAGGTGCTGGTATCGCCGTATCGCAAGGAAGATGGCAACGAAGTGATGGAGATCATCAAGGCCAATGGCGGGTTGGAGCGCATCAAGCTCGCGTTCTACGAAGAGGGCCAGCGCACCGCCAAGGAACCCTGGACTTACTGGCGCATGGAAGGCCCCGGTTTCGTCTGGAGTTACCGTGCATTGCCCCACGTTCACACCTTTGTGAACATCAGTTCTGATCTGGCCTGATCGCATGATTGGGAATGCGGAATAGAATGGCTCTTGAGCGGAGCACCCACTGGAGGAGTTCACTCCGCCACTCGAATTCCGCATTCCCCGTTGAAGCATGTCGTTGCGAATCTCCAATCTGCGGCTCCCCATCGAGGAGCCCGAATCGAACTTACCCGGGCACCTGGCGCGGGCGATGGGCGTCAAACCCACGGACCTCGGCCGCTGGCGGATTACGCGCAAGGCGCTCGATCTCCGCGATAAGCGACAACTCCGGTTCGTCTACAACTTCGAACTGGAACTTCCGGCCGACGAGCTTTCAATCGTCCGCCGTGCGGTTGACCGCCCCCACTCGCCCGCTCAAATCGAATTGCACGACGAACCACCGTTCGCGATGCCCGAACCGGGCGAGCAGCCTTTGCCGCACCGTCCGGTCGTTGTGGGCTCCGGGCCGGCCGGGCTGGTGTGTGCCTACTTCCTGGCGAAGCATGGCTACCGACCGCTCCTGCTGGAACGCGGCACCAAGGTCAACGAGCGCATCCGCGATGTGAAATCGTTTGACGACGGCGGGGCGTTCCATCCGGAAAGCAACTACTTGTTCGGTGAAGGCGGTGCGGGCACGTTCTCGGACGGTAAGCTCACCTGTCGCGGCAGCGGGCCGGATGTGCTGCGTGTTCTGGAACTGTTCGCCGAGTGCAAGGGGCAGCAACCCGGCAAGCCGAGCATTCTCTATTACCATCGCCCCCACCTTGGGAGTAATCGGTTGCCGGCGGTTGTGAAAGCGATCCGCCAGCAGATCGAGAACTTCGGTGGCGAGGTCCGCTTCCTGACTCGTGTCGAGGATCTCCGATTTGATGCCAGCGGAATCCAGGCAGTGAATACCTCCTCGGGTACGATTCCGGCTCGCGTGGTCATTCTGGCGACAGGTCACAGTGCCCGCGACACCTACCGCAT
>JBGTAO010000147.1:0-3209 GCA_041749835.1 Gemmata sp.
TGATTCCACGGAATCAGCCGCAGCCGCCGGTAAATGTGAGCCCGAATCAACCGCGACAACAGCAGCCTCCTTCTCGGCAGTTGCCACCGACCAACCCGAAGCCGGCCCGCCAGCCAGTTGCTGCGCCACCGGCATCGGCCCCACGACAACCACAACGGGTGCAACCACCCGTCAGCCAACCGCGGCAACAGACGATTCCGCGGCAAGCACCGACACAGCCGCGACAGCAACCCGGAGGCGGGAAAACCCAGCCCAAGCGGGGGCGATAATGTACCTGAAGCCCGAGGGGTAACCCGAGCGGTTCCCCCGGGCTTTCGTTGGGATACACACTTCCACTTGATTCTCGTCCCCCCACATCTCGACAATACGCTCAATCCACTTCCCAGCTTTTCACAGCGAGGCAGCGATGATTGTTGGCGTGCCCCAAGAGATCAAGTCCGACGAATACCGTGTCGCCATGGTGCCGGCAGGGGTTGAAGAGCTCACACGAGCTGGGCACCGCGTCTTGATCCAGACCGGCGCGGGTGCCGGCAGTGGCATCTCCGACGAACTCTATGCCACCAACGGTGCGGAGATTGTTGGTTGTGCTGACGAGGTCTGGAAGCGTGCCGACTTGATCGTGAAGGTGAAGGAGCCAATGGCGGAAGAATGGCCACACATGCGGGCCGGTCAGACCGTGTTCACCTACTTTCACTTCGCCGCCGATGAGCCCCTCACCAAGGCCGTCATCAAGTCCGGGATCACCGCCATCGCCTACGAAACCATCCGCGACGCCAAGGGAACGCTACCACTGCTCACGCCGATGAGTGAAGTGGCCGGACGCATGAGCATTCAGGAAGGCGCGAAGTTCCTGGAACGTCCGTTCGAGGGCCGCGGGATTCTTCTGGCGGGGGTGCCGGGGGTGCCGCCCGCGACGGTTTCCGTGATTGGTGCCGGTGTGGTCGGTGTGAATGCGGCTCGTGTCGCTGCGGGGTTGGGTGCCAATGTCTTCATTCTCGATGTGAACCTCGATCGGCTCCGCTACATCGACGACATCATGCCGCAGAACGTCACAACGGTGTTCAGTAATCGGCTCAACATCCTTGACTGTCTGCAGCAGTCCGATCTCGTGATTGGTGCGGTGCTCATTCCCGGAGCCAGGGCCCCGCACTTGGTCCGCAAGGACGATCTGAAACTGATGCAACCCCGGGCCGTCATCATCGACGTGGCCATCGATCAGGGTGGTTGCTTCGAAACCAGTCGCCCGACCACGCACGCCAAGCCCACTTATCTCGTTGACGATGTTGTGCATTACTGTGTCACCAACATGCCAGGGGCGGTTGGTCGCACCAGCACCTACGCCCTGACCAACGTGACATTGCCCTTCGCTGCGCAACTGGCCAACAAGGGAACCGATCGGGCAGTGAAGGAGAACCTGGCGTTGCTAGCAGGTGTGAATATCACGGCTGGTCGTGTCACGAACGAGGCTGTGGCCGAAACATTCGGTTACGAGTGCGTCCCGGTTTGAAGCCGGGACGGGCGATTCACGAGATTGGAACTCGCAGCAAGGAGGCTGCCGTTGCGCCTGTCGCATTTCCTGCTGCTCATCCTCTGGTGTGGTGTCGTGTACCTTCCGGGTATCGCGGCGGGCTCGCTTTACCGCACCGAATCGCTCCGGGCGATCATTGGCCGGGAGTGCTTGCACGGGCACTGGCTGTTTCCCGTACTCTACGGAGAACCATTTCTCACCAAGCCACCCGGGCACTATGTCGCCATTGGCCTGTGCTCGCTGCCGATTGGCGACGTCACAATTGCCACGGCGCGACTTCCTTCCGTGATCGCAGCCTCGATCACGATGTTCCTGATGTACGGTCTCTTTCGGCGATCGCTCAACGAACACATTGCCCTCGTCGCGGCGATGTTGCTCCCGACTTCGTTCTTGTGGCTCGATAAGGTGCCCAGCGCCGAGATCGACATGACGTTAGTCGGTTGGGTGACAGCGGCAATCGTGGCCGTGTATCATGCGCTCGAAGTTCCGCACTGGCGAACAAGCTGTTGGATCGTCGCGCTTGGTTGTGTCGCGCTCGGCACCATGACGAAGTGGACCGCGCCCGCCTTCTTCTATCTCACGCTCATTCCGTTGCTGGTCTGGCGGCGACAGCTTGGAGAATTCTTCGGTTGGCGGCATCTTCTGGGCGTGGGTGTTGCGATCGGAGTATTTGCAGCGTGGGTGGGTGCGCTCTCACTCCAGATTGGGCATGAATCGCTGGTGGAGACTGTGCAGAAGGAAGCGGCTTATCGGTTCGCGCCGAAGTCGGCTGCCAAGGGTTATCCGTGGTTCGAGCTTGTGACGTACCCGTTGCAGGTCCTGGCTTCGAGCTTACCACTTTCGATATTCGCCCTGTTCACGTTCCGGCGCGGTTTTGCTCACAAGTGGGACGATGGCACTCGGCGCGTGCTCCAGTTGTTGCACTGCTGGGTCTGGCCCAACCTGATCTTTTGGTCGCTCGTTCCCAACCATAGTATTCGCTATGTGTTACCCCTGACTCCTGGGCTCGTTGGGCTGGGAGTGCTGGGGCTACTCGGCACACTCCCGACTGTGCGGGTAACCCAACGCACACTACTCGCACTGCTACAGAGTGGTTTGGTCATCAAAATCGCATTTGTCTTGATCGTGATTCCGGAGCGAACGTTGAAGCGCAATCCAGAACCGATTGCCGCACAACTCCGCGAACAGATCCCGGCGGACCAATTGCTGTATCTGTTCCGTTTGAAGGATGAAGGTGTCTTGTTCTACTACGCGCGACCCGCACGCCGACTGCGCACCCCGAATGAACTCCCGCCGGGAGCGTACGCAGTGTTGATTCGCCAGGAGTGGGAAGACCGCGGTGCCTTTGGCCACCTCCAGCTTGTATACTGGACGCAGGATCAGCAGGGGGACCCGTTGATCGTGGTTCGATCTCCGTGACGGCCATCGATCATGGGAAGGCAAGAGAACGCGCATGGCTGCCGCACGCACATTGACTGTGGAACCGCTCAGTGTCTCGGCACTGACGGTGCGACTGCGGGAATTGCTCGAAGGTGAGTTTCCGAGCGTGTGGGTGGCGGGCGAGGTGTCCAACTTCACGCGGGCCGCCTCGGGGCACTGGTACTTCACGCTCAAGGATGCACGCGCCCAAATTCGTGGCGTCATGTTCCGCGGGATCAATTTGCGCCTCAAGTTCGACCTG
>JBGTAO010000148.1:0-3967 GCA_041749835.1 Gemmata sp.
GCGGTCACGCTCAGCGTGGGGTATCAATTGAGTCGCCGGTACTACTTGAATGCCTCTGCCAGCTACGACTTTGGCACCAATGAAGCGATGTCGAACGCCTTGAACCTCACCCGAACCGGAACTGATCTCGCTGTCACAGTCGGGTTCACGTACAACTCACTGGTCAACAACTTTGGTTTCCAGTTCATGATCATCCCGAACTTGCTCAATGTGTACGGTGGCAGCTTCGCCGGAACACCGTTCGCCGGGAACCAGGGTGGGTTGAGTCGCCGTTAGTAATACCGGGACTGCGGGACACGGGGTGGCCGAACCATCCCCATCAGAATCTCTGAGGATGCTTCATGCCGGGGGCATGGTGGGACGGAAGCTCTGTGCTGGAAATCGCACCCCAGAAGCGGAAAGCCCGCCGCTGGAGCGACAAATTCCGAGAGGCTTTCCGCGGTGTCAAACGTGGAGTCCGAGGCCATTCGAGCTTCTTCGTTCACTTCTTCTTCGCGGCTCTGGCATTGACCGCAGCGCTGGCGCTCGGATGTGATCTAGTTGAATGGTGCTTGATCGTGGGCTGTATCGGAATCGTGATGACGGCCGAGTTATTCAACAGCGCAATTGAGACCCTTTTTCATGGCCTAGATACCGAAACAAAAAGCCGTTGCCACGGTTGCTTAGATATCGCTGCCGGAGCGGTTTTGATCATCAGCACAACGGCATCAATCATCGGTTTGCTGGTATTCGGCCGACGCTTGCTCGTGTTGTTGCACTGGAATGGGGAACTCCCGTAGCCGCTGTTGGGGGACAGCGGCTACGGGATCGGTGGAAGTAACTTACCAGCTAAACTGAAGACCAAAGGTGATCCCCTGGACGAAGAAGTCGTTCAGGCGGAATTGCGGCGTCGGCTGCGGGGTTCCCGGCAACACCCCCGGATTCCCTGGCAGCGGGAAGTTCGGAATCCGGGCCGCATCGATGTACGGGTTGATTGTGCCGTTGGGCCGCAACGTGTTCCCCAAGTAGAGGAAGTTATAGCCCACAAACATCCGCAGATGCGACGTGAGTTGGTAGCCCACATTCACACCCACTTCCGGCAGCACCGCAAACTTGCTTTGGGTAAAAGTGCCAATGTTGGCACCTGGTACCGCCAGCAATCCACCTGCAAAGTTCGCAGTTGTCCCGTTGGCATACAGCAAGTTCTGTCCACCACTGATCTCGGAAGTCTGGTGCAGATTACCAAAGGCAACCGTGGCCCGGCTATCAACCGACCATCGACCTCGTTTGAACTCCCAGTTCAAGCCAATCTGACCGCCGTAGAACTGGTTCTCGGTGCGGAACGAATCGGTCACGGTGCCGTAGACCGCCGGCGAACCCACACTTCCAGACGGTGCTGTGCCCGTACGGATGAAGCCTTCGCTGATGGTCAACTGTTCCTTGATTCCCAAGTAACGGAAGCCTACGATTGCATCTACTCGCGAGCAAGCATTGCCGAACAGGAAGCGCCGATAGTTCGCCTCGGCTCCCCACAGTTCGTTTTCCAGATTCACGACGGCACCACCCACCGAGAGCCCGGGTGATGCGATCAACTGTGAATACGGACCATAGGGTTGATTGACGTTGAAGAACGGCCGGGCCAGAACCGGGTTATCGGTGCTGGTTGTCGTGAACTGGCTTTCCGCTTTCTGCACAAACAGAAATCGCGCTTCCGCACCGCGAATCTGATCATCGCCGAACCAACGGCCGAATGTCAGCCGGGCACCGTTATGGAACGTACGACCAAAGTCCCCACTGAGAACCGAACGGGTATCGCCCTGGCCAGGAATCCCGTTGTATTGTGGCGAACTAGTTGTGAGCAGCGTGGGGAGTTGAATGCTCCGCGTCCAAAGCATCATGTACTCACTGTTCACCCACCAGCGATTACAGCTCTGGAGTCGCTCCATCGCCGGGAACCCCGGGGGGCAATCGCCATAAATTGGCACTTCCATTCCCGCGTTCGGCAGGGTACTGCCATCGAAGGGGACACCAGCATACGGCAGCCCGCCCGTTGTTCCGGGCACAATCACCGTTGTTCCGGGCACAATGTACGGCTGGCCCGAATTGGGAACGCCATTCAATCCGGGCTGATAACCCGGAATCTGAACGGTGCCTTCCGGCTGGCGAACCTCTGTGATGCTCGGAGTCGCTCCCATCGTCGGCTGCGGCTGAGCGGTCCCCAAAGGCCCATTGCCCATCGGGACGTTGCCCATCGGATACTGATACATGGGGCTGGGCGTATTCGAGGGCGCTGGCACAGAGTAGTTTTGCGGCATCGGCGACGGGACCATGTTCCCCGGCATCTGCCCTCGCGGCATCAGCCCCGCTGCAGGTGTTACGCCGGAATCGACAGTGGTACCGCTTGGTATCGCGGTCGGTAGCCCAAGCCTTGCGCTTCGTGTGGGTTGAGCGGGAGTCTGCCCCGCCGCCGGGCTTGCAAACAGGCCCAGCGCTAGTGCGAAACCGCCCAATTGCATGCGGTGCATGAGATTTGGTCCTCCTGACACCTCAGCCAATGCACGTGGGCTGAGAGTTAATTCCTCACTTATCTCTTCGGCCGATAACCCCACCGTTTCCCGTTCTGCTCAATTCTGCAACCGAGTTTCCTTCAGATTGGGGCGTTATTGCCGCTGCCGTCGGTTCAAGCGGTCGCCATCCTCCCACTCCACCCAGTCGGCGCCAGTCTCCAGTACGGCGTATTCCGTGCGAGATTCACGAAATGCTGTAGCTACCCGGGTCGCCAATCCGATGAGAGTTGCAGAACCCGTTCAGATTGCGACGGGGAAGTAACAGGAGTAGGGCAATGGCCGCCCAAAATCGGAAACGCTGGAAGCAACTTCTCCCGACAGTCACTCTGACCGCGATCCCGTTCACGGTCTTTTGCCCGACTGCCGAGGCATTCTTTCCACCAATTGTGCCACCACCGGCAATTGTGGTTCCGCCACTGATTCCGCCTCCAGTCATCACACCACCAATTGTCGTACCTCCTTTGATTCCACCGCCCTTTGTGCCACCGGTGGTTCCGCCCGTGATTGTGCCGCCGGTCATACCACCCCCGATCGTGGTACCACCGATCTGCGATTGTCATTCGACACCGAATTGCGTTCCTGAGCCAACGACGTTTATCACCAGTTTGATTGGTGTGATCGCGGCTGCAGGGTATGGCTTTACACGGCGTAAGAACGGCCAGGCGACGCAAGCATCACCGCCTGATGCGGCTGGACAAGACGAGTAAATATCGCTCGGGAACGATGGTCGAGTTGCAGACGGGGCAATCGCGGTATTCCGGGTATTAAGATTCCCGAAGTCCGTGGTCGCCCCGGCCGCTATTTACTGTCCGCTAATAGGGTTCGCAGGCACTGAAACGCGAAATCGGGGCAGTGTCGTTCGAGCCGACTTGATTGCTCGCACGGCATCGATCGCCCGCACAAAGGGATAGCTTTTCAGTAGTGTTCGCAACCGAGGGATGGTTCGCTTCATTCCCACGTACGTTCGCCAACGAGCGACTTTTCCCAGGGGAAGCCGGGGTTGATCGGGGTCAAACTCCCAGGGGTGAAAGTAGAGCATGGCGACCGAGGGATCGGCAGCCCCCTCCGCTTGTTGCAGGCCTGCCCTCATCGCACGCATGGGGAATAGTCGGAAGTACCCGCCACCGGCCACGGGAAGGTTCTGGCCCGCCACGCGGTAGGTGAGTGGTGGTAGTTCCAGGATCTCGTGCTGCTGCCCCACCGCCAGAAAGGGCCCTCGGGGTGCATTGGGAATCCCGTAGCGATCGTGGCGCACTGGAAAGATCGAAGTATCGTATTCGAAGCCACATTTCACCAACTCATCGATCGCCCAACTGGTTTGCCGGACCACGCTGAAGGTGGGAGCCCGGAACCCGAAGATGGGTTCGCCCGTCACCTGTTCGAGTTTGTCCTTACTCTTGCGAAGATCCTCGCCAAACTCT
>JBGTAO010000149.1:0-10510 GCA_041749835.1 Gemmata sp.
GCTCCTTCACCCTCATCGCCGTGATTTGCTGAAATCGAGTGTGTTGTTGCGCAGTCATCGTGTTCGATAGGTGGCAACCGACCAGAGCGTCCAGCACCGCGTTCAGCGTTCCCTCACACTCGACCTGGAACTTGCCGTCCGCGAACCAGCCTTCTGCGCTGGGCCAGAGGCGGTCGGCGAGTTCGAGCAGGCCGCAGCACGCGAAAAACTGGCCGGGGTTCGTCGGGTTCACGTTTACGCTGAAGCTCATGACTTGCCCTCCGTCTCGAACTTGCTCGGGTTTGCGCTGGCAGCGTAGTCGGCGGCCCGTAACAGCGACTCCAGATACGCCAGCCCCCACCGCCCGTACTTGCGCTGGAGGCGTGCGAAGCGGCGCGGCGTTTCCAGAGCGACCTCGACCGCGACTGCCGCCGTGCGTTCCGGATCGAATGCCTCGGTCGCCTCGAAGTGCGGACGACCCCGCCCGTGGTGCGTGGCGATGACGTGGAGTACGAATGCTTGGAGTTCTTCGGACAAGCTTTCGAACTCTTTGTGGCTTTTGGTGTCGATGAGTGAGCCGAACTCGTGGCGATACTTCTCCTCGATGCGGCCGCCCTTCTTGCCGGACTTCGCAAGCCACCGATGCGGATTGAAGTTCCCCAAAACTCGCTGGAACAGCTTCCGTTTCTTGCCGAGATCATGGCACTTCGCAGCAATAATGAGCGCTTTACCGAGTTCCGCGAGCGACAGCCTTCCCACGATATCCGTTGTGTTTTTCACCACATCGTCGGTGTGAACCTGCCACAGGACAGGGTACTTGCTGGCTTTCGAACCTTCTCCATCACCCGTTGGCAACTCGTACCAGCGCCAGTAGCGACGCCCCGTGCTCTCCGTGTCGTCATCATCGCGATCGGGTTTGGTATCAATCGTGCGAATGCGCCGCATGCCGTTGGGAGGCTCTGGGGCATCCCAAAGCCGAACACGGCGTTGCTCGCCCTTTTCGTTGCGCCACTCGTCGGCCACGTCGTCGGCACTGGTGGAATCGCTGGTCAGGAAGCCGTTCGCCAGGCCGCCAGCCTTGGGGGGAAGCAGCACCGTCTTGTATTGGATCCCCTCCTCACCCAACTCGATGAGTTCTCCGAGTGTTGTCGGTGCCACCGAATTATCATCGGAAACGACCCACACCGGGGTGCCCGGGTCAGCCTTGAGCTTCTTGAGCCGGTCATAAACGCGCTTTGCAGAATCGCGAAGCAACTCGTGCGGCTTCAGCGGGTAATCTTCGAGCAAATCCTCGGGTGGATATTGCGTCAACAAGTCGCCGGTGAGGATGCCGACTTCCTCACGCCAGGCAACGTGCGTCTCCGGAGGTTGCCATTCCGCGATGCCATGCAAATACGGCTCGACTGGGGGCCGGCCTGGGAGCTTGCCCCGAATACTCGTGAGAGCCCATGCATCAAACAGGATGTCCGAGGTGGGGAGGATGGTCGGCGGCGGGCTGAACGCCTCCTGTCGGGCATCAGGATCAATCTTACCCAGAGCTCTGGGGCTGGCGTCGCCGGTGAGTTGCTGGAGCAACGCGAGCGTCTTACGTCGTTGTGGATCCGGAAGCTTCTCCTCGAACTCCTTCGGGTAGACGACGTGAATCTCCGTATCGTTGCGATCGCCGAAGCGGTTCACGCGACCGAAGCGCTGGGCCATGCTCTCGAATGTACTGAGATCGCAAACCAGGTGATCCGCGGAGATGTTGACCCCCACCTCGCCGGCGCTCGTACAGACGAGATAGACCGTGCCTTCCGCCAGTTTCACGTCCTTGTTGCGGTTCGACGGCGGAAGGAACCGCTGGAAGATGGGCTTCTTCACGAGGCCGTCGCGTTCCAGACCGCGGAGCGTGCCGGTCAGTTGCTCAAAGGAGTTCTTCGGCAGTTTCTTCGTGACCTTATCCACGTCATCGACTTTGCGCACGAACACCAACACCGCGGTGCCGGGGTTCGCATCCTTGTACTTGAGCGCGAGGTCCGCGATTTCTTCCGCCACTTTCTTGTCATCATTGGCCTCTTGTAGGTGGAGCATCTTCTTTGCTCCGACTCGCTTCTGAACGGTGACGTTTGTGTAGTCGTCGTCGCTCAGCGTGAATGGTTTGGTGTCGCCCGCCCGTGAAGTCGCGGTCAGTTCCATCACCTTCATCGGGCTGAAGTCCGGGGTTCGCCCTTCGTGTTGTTGCTTTTCGATGGCGATGAGCAACTCTTGGAACGCGGGTTCGAGGTGGGCTTCATCGTGTACGAGAAGCGAGTCCTGGCCGAGGAAGCCCGCGTGGAGCGGTCGTGTCTTGAAGCCGCAGCCGTAGCCGCTGAAGAGCAATCGCGAGCCGATCATGTCCACCGTTCCGCAGATCACCGCCGGCCGCGATGGGTCTGCGCTCCACTCGCGATTGTCCGCGAATTGGCCCCGCAGTGTACTGATCGCGAGTGGCTCCGTGATCCCCGCCGAAGCCAGATTGCGACGATACTTCTCTACCTCTTCAGTCGTCTGGTCAACGACTGTGCGGCGATTGACCACGTAGACCAGCCGCCGCGGAACACCATGACCGTTTGCGAGCGAGATCAGCCAAATCGCGATGACGCTCGTTTTGCCCAAACCGGTTGGCAGATTGCACGACGCAGGAATCTGACCGGCTTCAAACTGGCGATAAAGTGCCTGTTGCCAAGGGAATGGGGCATTCCCAGTTAGTGACTGAAAAGCAGTTTCAAAATTAAGTGAGTTCATCAGACGATTTCTCTCAGGTCACAATCACCACATCGTTCTTGTCGTGTGGATCGGTCGGGCGGCCGATCACTTCTATCTGTCGCAAATTCGATTCAGTGAGGGGTATGAACAGCACTTGATCTTGGGCCAGGTCGATGATGTCGTACAAGCGAGAACGCAATCGTACAAAGTCAGTAGTCGAAATTCGGCACAAAAAGATCGAAAACTGCTTGCGATAGCCAAAGTCCTCACAGCACTTCGCGACCTTTCGGAGTCGCTTCGGATCCGCAATGTCGTAGCAAACGAGGTAGCTATCCATCACCGGACCGTGAACCCGGTATATGCCGGGATGCTGCCACGAATGAAGGCCGCGAGCATCCGGGCCTGGACTTCGATCATCCGCGAATACGACATGCGGTATCCGTAAACCGGATGTGTTACCTCGGTCGATTTGCGTTGCTCGTAGGCCTGGAAGAACGTCTTGCGCCCCTTCTCGGTCAGTTGGCATGCTTCCCGCCAAATCAGGAAGTCATCACGCGTTACCAGTTCGTTGTTGATGAGGGTCAACACGACCGAATCGGCAATGATGCTGCGGAATTCTTCCATGAGATCGAGCGCCAGGGAAGGTTTGCCATGTCGCCCCTGGTGGAAGAAGCCCTTGTACGGATCGAAACCGACTGTGCAGACAGCCGAAAAACAATCCTTGGCGAGCATCGCGTAGGCGAATGAGAGTAGTGCGTTAACGGGATCCCGCGGAGGTCGGCGATTTCGTGAGGCAAAATCGAACGCTCGACCGGTGGGGGGTTGCTTCAAGAAGCGGCCGAATTGTGCAAAGTACAACGCGGCCCCCTGGCCCTCCACACCCAAAAGCGATTCGATCGCGGTGATCTCCTCGATCCCTTGCAAGAGTTTCCACAGATCCCGGGCGGCATGTTCATCGCTGCCACGAGCTTCATCTGTTGCACGCAAACTCCGCATCAAAAGCGTTCGCTGATTGTTGATCTTGGCTCGAACGACTGCCTTCGCCAGTTGTAAGCACACCTGATCATCGTTGAACGATCGGAACTGGGCTTCGCGCAGAGACACATTCTTTGTGGGTGCTGGCACAAACGCGCCGATGAAACGCCCGTGGCCGGTAACATAGTTCACTGGGATTCCGATCGAGGCAAGTGTTTCCAGTGCCTGGGTACTCACCTGGACGTTACCGCACACGACAACTTGCCGAATTGCGTGGAGTGGTACACGGTTCATCTCCTGCCCATCCTTGCGGATCACCAGTTGCTCGCTGCGTTTGCCAACAAAGCATCCGGGCTCTTGCACATACAAAACCGCTCCATCATCGGACTGCGGAATCACCCGAACGAGCGCCGGCTCAGGCGTGACATGTTGATCGTTAACCGTTGTGGCGGGCGTTGCACCGAGTTGGTAGAGCGTCTCTTCGGGTAGGCAAACAGGTGCCAGGGAACAACCAAAACAACGATGGCGCAGTTCGGTGGGAAGTGGCTCGGGTGGTGTGTCCGATTGAGCCAGTTCCCGGCAGCTTTGGATGGCGGCGAGTGTCTGCTGGCGCAGTTCCTCGGTGAACGCCACCTCGACTCGTTCCCGGCTCCCCACATAGAACTGGAACCCGCGGGGTACGGGCTGTCCAAACGCTTCCTCCATCAACAGGGCCTGGGCGCACAACTGAACTGCATCGTTGTCCCAGGCTGTAGGCTGGCCCGAATCATCGTGGGGTGCGGAACTGTGCTTGGTCTCCACGGGGTATCGTTCACTGTTCTTCTCTTCGATCAGATCCAGCACACCGCTGATTCCCAGCACGTCGCTCGACAGTGCCACCCCGCGGGTCGTGGTGGTGCCACGGTCGGTTCGGGGCTTGTTCGCCAACTCCACGGAATCCACCCGGCGGTGATTGAACAACCCCGCCTCGACATGCTCATTGATTGGCATAACGCAATCGACATACTGCAGGTAGTAAAGCCGGGGGCAGTAAGTCACCTGGTTTAAGGCGCGGACCGGGATTGGGTCCGTCTGGGCACCGGACATGATGACCTCGTGTTATACCAAACGGAGTTCCCAGGCCGGCTCAGCCGGCCCGACGCGGGAGTTTGCTCTTCTTGCGCAAATTGTTCAGACCATGCAGTATGACGAACTCAGACGCATCAACCGCAGATTCCCGAACACGGCCAACGAACTCCTGACGGAGTTCAGGATCCTCCAGAATGCGGTCCACTGAACAACGATGCGTGACCAACAACTGTTGGTAAACGTGAATCAAGACGTTCTCCATGTCTGTTCTCCACGCACGACAATCGAAGGACACGTGATACTGAACGCAGGTTCGCTATCAAGTAAATTCCAGCCAAGTCAGCTGGCAAGAGCTAAACCGGATCAGACGTGCCACTATTACTTGTTGTTCGGAGGCGGAATGTTACAGCGGTACGCCACCCTCGCGGTGGAATCGGGTGACTTTGCTGCCGGTCGGGCTTGGTTCCAGGCGATACCCCACAGGGAAACGGGAAACGAACTCATCCTGATGCGAAACCAGAATGAGTCGCCGAAGTGTCTGGGTCTGCTGTAGGTTCCGAAACTCCTCACTCATCGCGTGCAAACAATCCCGATCCAGGCTTCCGAATCCCTCGTCGATAATCACGCTTTCGATGGGCCGCGCCTGGCCTGAAGCGTACCGGCCAATGGCCAATGCCACTGCAACCGCCACGCGGAACTTTTGGCTCCCTGAAAGGAAGTTCACAGGAATGGCCGCTGGGTTCTCGGCTCGGCGAACGCACAGTGTTAGTGCCTTGTCTGGCCCTTCCTGGTCTTGATCCAGTTCGATACTCAAATCGCCAAGCGAGAGGTTCTGCACCGTATCGTTGGCACTCCGCACAATCGCCCGTTCGGCTGTGCGTACCAAATCCCGCTGCAACCCTTCGCGACCCAGTAACCGATCCAGTTCCTCATGAACTACTTGGTTTTGTTCCTGTTCGCGAAGTTGCTTTGTGAGTTCTTGCCGACGTGTGAAGTTCTCACTCAGTTGCGTATTTCGATTGCTCAGTTCTCGCTCCGTATTCTCGGAGGTTACATACTGTTCCTGAATTGCCTGAACCGCAGCCTGGGCTTCACTGACTGAAGTGTGAGCCTCGGCCGGGATTTTCTCCAACCGATCATTGGCGTCTTGTCGCTGGCGTTCCCACTCCTCCAGCAACCCTGCCTCGTCGTTGAGTTGGCGGAACTGGTCCACAATCTGCCGAGCTTGCAACTGATCGCGTTCGAGTTGATCCTGCTCGACATCCGCTATTGTGAGTGTCGGGATTCGCTCCTGCCATTTTGCTGGAAGCGATTGTAACTGTAAGCCGTAACTGTAAGCCGTGACGGGTTGCATCCCCGATTCGCGTGGTTGTGAGTTGCCCACGTTCTTGTTCCAATCCGTGTAGCCTTTCCTCGTGGTCATGCTGGGTTTGGAGATACCGAGCGCGGAGTTCCGTCGCTTGATTGGCCCCTTCGAGTGCCGCGCTGGCCTCACGTTCGTGGGTTTGAATGTCGTTCTCATTTTGAGTGATCTGGTCACGCAGTGTTTGGGGGGCGATGGTTTGCCCTTCTGTCGGTAAGTGACCGCGCTGGAGATCGAGGCGATCGCGGATCCTTTGCTGCTCCAGTCGCAAATTCCGAGTTCGGTCAAACTCCGAAGTTGCTTGATCAAATGCTGATCGTAGTTGCCCCAGGCATACTTCTGCCCTGCCTTGCTCTCTTCGATGCTCAGCGATCTGATCGTCGAGTTGTTGCCGTTCTCGCTCAGCGTGTTCCGCCGTGACCGGTTGGCCACTTCCGCCTTCGTCATTCTCCCTATACCCGCAGGCTCGCCAAGCACGACCTCGTATCCGTCCTTCTGAACGGCCTCTCTCCACTTGGCTACATACTCTGGCGACCCCTGGCCTTTGATAAGGTCATAGACTTGACTCAACACGGGCCCACGCGCCATCGCAACGGGACGGTCGCCGGTCAGCGTGCGACCAGTCTCCGCAAGCAACTCGCGGTCAACGATATACAGCAGTTTGAGAAGCCGAATGTGCTCCATGCGAGAGCCATGGTGCTCCTGGAGTATGAGCGACGCAGCTTGCCGTGTCTTCTCGAAATTGAATTTAAAAACGATCATGAGTGTTTTTTGTCGGGTATTTTGGACGACAGTATCGGCTTTCTGTCTCCCCAACTCATTCTACCCATCGGCTCAAGATATGGTCGAAGTCAGAAAAGATTACCAAACGGACCAGCTTTGTCGATAGGACGCACACAAACCAAACAAAGTTCGCTCGCTTTCCCCACCCAATTATGAGGGCAGGCTCATGAATTGATGGGCAGCGGGTAAGGCAAAGCCTGCCCTTTTAATACGGATGGTCTAGGAATTACTGGGGCAAAGCCTCGCTGTGTAGACAAACGCGGAAACCTATCACTTTTGGACGGTTATAATGTCGGAAAGTGGGGAATTCGCTCGCGTGTAGTACACGGAACCGCGTTCATGGGGCTCGAACACCGCGACGGCAGGGTTTACTTCTACCAATCCCGCCGCATTGGGAAACAGGTGCGGAAGGAGTATGTCGGGGCTGGCTGCGCGGCAGAATTCGCCGCCCTCCTCGATGCTGAAAGGAGAGCCGAAGTGGAGGCGGAAGCCGCGTTGCGGAAGGAAGTACGCGACCAACTTGCGTCGCTCGACGCGGAACTCACTTCACTAAACGAACTGTTCGAGACCACAACAGCCGCCACACTCGTCGCGGCCGGCTATCATCGCCACAAGAGCGGACCGTGGAGGAAACGCCGTGTCTGACACTACAGCCGCGAACCCGCCGATTGCGAAAGTGCCGGCCAGGTGGGGCCGCCCTCTCACGGAGGTCAACGCGACCATCCGAAAAGCCGAGAAAGGGGACAAGGCCGCGCTCGCAGAAGTGCGGTGCTGGCTTTCCACTCCTGGTGCTGCAGACGTGCTATCTGGTAATCTAGCTCAGGAGGCGTTGCAGATCCTGATTGGGAAGTGCACCTCGAATCCGGTCATCCGGGAAGCCCTCACGCGGAAACTGGACGAGATGCGGGCGGAACTCTCGGGGCCAACCCCGACGCCTCTCGAGAAACTCCTGGTAGAGCGGGTCGTCGCCACCTGGCTACACCTGCACCACCTGGAGAGCGAGTTCGCGAGCAAGGCGAGTTATCCACTTGAACTTGGGGTGTACTACCAGAAAGCCATCTCCGCGGCGCAGAAGCGTTACCTCACAGCCATCAAGGGACTGTCTGATGTGCGCAAACTTGCCCTCCCGGTGCTGCAGGTGAACATCGCGAAGAAACAAGTCAACATCGCTGCCGGCACGGTCGCAACCACTCCTACCAGCCTTGACTAAAGAGTGCGGGTACAAGTAGCCTCAATTAACCGGAACGGTGGGAGTAGCTACCCACCGAAAACCGGGGGTTTGGGGCTGCAGCTGTCCGCAGCCGACCGAACCCCCGGTCCGCCGGGCATCGGACAGCACCATGCCTAATGAACGCCCTTCGCCTTTCACCATTCCCGAACCCACGTTCATATTCGCAGAGGGGCCCGCTGCAGAACCGCCACCCGCCCAGTCAATGACTGTCGAAGGTTTGATACACAACCTAACCGACTTCGCGGAGTTCTACGAACGGAGTAGTGCGGACATCGAAATAGCTGACGTCTTCGAGAAGGCTCGCCGTCGCGGCGAGCGCGACGCGAACGCCGACTACTACCAGCGATGCTTCAGAGCGACGCCCGGGATTGACCGGATCCGCGCCTACGTCCTGGCACGATTCGGTGAGGAATTGACAATCGGGACAGCACGGCGATTGCTCGGTGACCTGATTCGAACGTGCTCATTGACCGCTAAGGAAGCCGAGCAGTTGTTACTACAAGATGCAATGGACCGGCTTGATGCTTCCCCTGTAGGGGCAGCCACACCGCCAGAACCAAGTCGAGCAGCCACCAGTTCAGCAGAATCTGCCAAGCCCAACCCTGCTGCCAAGCGAAGTACGGAGCGAGGAGAAGGGCGGGTGAAGCTCATCGCGGCACTGACCAAGCATCACCAGTACGCCGATGGCGGATGCTTGAATCCGGAGCCCATCGGCAACAACGAACTGGCAAATGCGGCCGGTGTGTCGCCTTCGACCGCTTCGGCGTTCTTCGAAAAAGAGTTCCAGGGGCACACGAAGTACCGGGCGCTCTGCCGAGATGTCAGCAAACTGGCGGCTGCGTTGAAGCTGCTGAACGGCGAGTTTGCCCCGCACACCTTGTACGGTAGTCAACCTGAAGACGACCGCGACGACGAGTAGCAGCGTTCGGTGTTCGATCGTTCGGCATCGGTTGTCGAACACCTGCGAAATTTTCTTCACCCCGCGATCGCTTGTTTTTCCTGGCATTTCGTTGCATCGAGCCAACTGTTCGGCATCTCGCAACCGAACACTGAGCCAACGGATATGCGAACCACGCTGTGCGGTTCGCGACCCGCTGGAATGGCGATCATGTCCACCAAGAACACTCAAGCACCTCTGGCCCTGCGGCCCCGTGATGCGGCCCGCCTGCTGGGCATCTCGCCCCGCACCCTCTGGGAATGGACCCGCGTCGGGATCGTTCCGTGCGTTCGCGTCGGCAGCGGCACACGCAAGACAGTGCTTTACCCGGTGGCCGATTTGCAAGCCTGGCTGACCGAAAAGGCCCAAGCCGCGAAGGGGGTGGACAATGACCCCCGTTGAAGCCGTGCTGGCAAAGTTGCCCAACGCGAAGAAATCCGGCACGGGTTGGTCGGCACGTTGTCCCGCCCACGACGATCAGCGTGCCAGTCTGAGCGTTTCCCAAGGCCACGATGGCCGGGCATTGGTGAAGTGCCACGCAGGATGTACGACCCAAGCCGTTTGCTCCGCCATGGGGTTGACCCTTCGCGACCTGATGCCGGACCGCGACGGCCACGCCCCGAACCGCAACGGCAAGCCCCTGGTGGTCGCCAAGACGTTCCCCACGGCGAACGCGGTGGTAGCGGAACTGGAACGCCAACATGGGCCACGGTCGGCGATGTGGACCTACCACGACGCAATCGGGAACCCGGTTGGGTTGGTGCTTCGCTGGGACTTCCCAACCGGCAAGACGATTCGCCCGGTCTCCCATCACAGCGATGGCTGGCGCATCGGTGCCATGCCGGACCCACGCCCGTTGTATGGACTACCCGAATTGGCCCAGGCCAATCGCGTGATCGTGTGCGAGGGTGAGAAATGCGCCGATGCGGCTCGAGCGCTGGGGCTGATCGCCACCACTTCAGCCGGCGGATCTCAAGCACCGGGTAAGACCGACTGGTCGCCGTTGGCGGGCAAGGAAGTCTGGATTCTGCCCGACCACGACGCTCCGGGTCGGAAGTACGCTGACGCCGTGGCGAGCATTCTGGCGAAGCTGACGCCGCCCCCGGTGGTCAAGGTAATCGAGTTGCCTGGGCTGCCTGAAAAGGGCGATCTGGTTGAGTGGATCGATGCCCACGGCGAGACGGCGCGGCCCGATGCACTGCGTGCGGAACTCGCTGCTCTGGCCGAAACGATCGAACCCGAACGTGGCAGCGTGCAGACAGCCAACAGCCTGTCATTCCGGCCGTTCCCGGTCGATGCACTCCCCGAACCGATCCGTGCATTTGTAGCAGCCGGAGCGAAAGCCACGGGTTGCGACCCGTCATACCTGGCGCTGCCCTTGCTAACCGCACTCGGTGCAGCGATTGGCAACACGCGGCGCCTGGAACTCAAGCGAGGGTGGTATGCACCG
>JBGTAO010000150.1:0-5987 GCA_041749835.1 Gemmata sp.
ACCAAATGAGAAGGCCCACCCGTCGCGCCGGGTGGGCCGTCTCGTTCGCTATGAAATATCGGCCGGAGGATCGGCCGGCTGGCAGATATAACGAGGCTGCGGGTTTAGTTTCCCTCGGCCTCGCCGGGAGTCGAACGGTCGTCGCGTGGGGACTTCTCGGGCACCGTGTACGATTCGCCCAGCCAGCGACCGAGGTCGATGAGCCGGCAACGCCGCGTACAGAACGGATAGTCCGGGTAATCCTGGCGGCTGCCCGGCATGTCCGTGTCACAGATCGGGCAGTGCACTTTATTCATCGGATCAGCCCGGCCGGAACTTTCGGGAATTCCCCAATTCACCGCTGTTGTCCATTCACTTCGCCTTCTTCGTTCCACCCGCACCACCCGGGCCTTCGGATTTCGCAGCAGGCTTGGTCTCGGGTTTGGTCTCGGCTTTGGTTTCGGTTTTCGTCTCGGGCTTGGCGTCTTTACTCGTTTCGGTCTTGGTGCTCTCGCCGCTGGTCTCGCTCTTCTCGGCCTTCCCGTTCGGCTCGCCTGCCCGGCGGTAATCGGTCTCGTAGAAGCCCGACCCTTTGAACAGGATCGCACCGCCGCCCCCGAAGAGCCGAATGAGCTTGTTCTTCTTGCACTTGGGGCACTTCGTCAGTTGCGGTTCGGAGAACGATTGCAGTTCTTCGAAGCAATGGCCACAGGCCGAGCATTCGTAATCGTACGTGGGCATGGTGGTGAGTCTCAACTCCTCGGGTCGCACGGGAAGACGATACCAGCTCTGGAACTCAGTCGGTCGAGCCGCCCGCTGGAGGCGTGGAGGCGACGATGACGCGAGTGGGCCGCAAGACGCGATCGTGAAGCAGGTAGCCCTGTTCCAGCACCTGAACCACCGCGCCGGGCTCGAAATCGTTGTTCGGTTGTTGCATGACCGCTTCGTGCAAGTTCGGATCGAAGCCCGTACCCGCGGCGCACTCGATGCGGGTGACACCGTAGCGCCGGAGCACATCGAGGAACTGTGTTGCCGTGGCCGATACGCCGGCAACTAGCGAGCTTTTCTCACCAGCGGCTTGTGCCGCTGCCAACGCGCGATCCAGGTTGTCGAGGGCCGAGAGCAACTCCTTGACGAGGCCTTCGGCGGCGTACTTCTTATCGATGTCCATATCGCGGAGCAGGCGCTTGCGGGCGTTCTCGAAATCGGCCAGGCGCAGCTTGTGGTTGTTCAGGTCTTGCTCGGTCGCGGCAAGTTTGGTCAGCAGTTCATCGAGTTCAGCCGGGGTATCAGCCATGGGGTTTCATCTCTGCGAGTTCACGGAACGGAACAGTGTGCGTTTGGGCTACTTCTCGGTTTGAGGGAGATCGCCACTAATAAGATCCTTGAGTTTGCCAAATAATCCCTTGCGGGGTGTGGGTGGCATGGTGCCTTCGAGTTCCGCGAGCTTGAGGAACAGTTGTTCCTGCTCTGGCGAGAGGTTTGTGGGTGTTTCGACCACCAGGATCACCAGCAGGTCGCCCTTGCGGCGAGGGTCGTCGAGGTCTGGCATCCCATGACCGGGCACACGCAGTACGGTGGTGTGGGTCTGGCTGCCACGTGGAACGTCGATCGTGGTCTTCTGGCCCGTGAGCGTGGTGATTTCGATCGACCCACCCAGCGCGGCGCGGGCGAACGAAACGGGGTACTGGCAGATCAAGTTGTGGCCATCGCGCTCGAAGTTCTTGTGATCGCGGACGCGGATAATCAGTTCCAGATTGCCGCGCGGAGCGCCGGGAGCGCCTTCATGGCCATGTTCCGGCACGGTCAGGCGCATGCGGGTATCGACACCCGCCGGGATTTCCAACTCGATCTTTTCACGGATCTCGGTTCGCCCGGCACCGCGGCACGTGGGGCACGGATCGGGAATCACAACACCGCGACCACCGCACCCGCGACAGGTTTGTGGAATGGAGAACAGCCCGCCCGCCGAGATGTATTCCGCCCCCGACCCTTTGCAGCGTCGGCACGCGGTCGTCTGGCTGCCGGGTTTGGCCCCGGAACCGGAGCAGGTTTTGCAGTTCGCCTCGTAACGGATTGTCAGTGTCTTTTTGGGCACGCCGGTTGCGGCTTCCAGCAAATCGACATCAAGCACCGCCTCGATATCGGCACCGCGTCGCGGCCCACGAGATCGCTTACGGCCCCCAGCACCAAAGAGGCTGTCGAGCCCTTCGAAAAGATCGCCCACGAAGTTCGACATATCCACGCCGCCGGAGCCACCATTGGTGAACCCCGCGTGGCCATAGCGATCGTAGACTTGCCGCTTCTGGGGATCGCGGAGAATCTCGTAGGCTTCTTGCACCTCGTGGTACTGGACCACAACGGTCTCGTCGCCGGGGTTCTGATCGGGGTGGTATTTCTTCGCCAAGGAGCGGTACGCCTTGGTCACCTCGACCTCGGTGGCCGTGCGAGTCACGCCCAGAGTTTCGTAGTAGCAGCGCTTGGCCATTGGCAACCAGGGTCAGGAGTCGGGAATCTGCCGTCAGCATAACAAGAACAGGGGCCAGAGGGGACGCCGGTTCAACTGGCTTTCCTCTGGCCCCCGATCCCGCGAACCTGTTGTCACACTCAGGCAATCGACCCGGCCACCCGGGACTTCTTGTCGTCTTCGTCGATCTTGGTGATCATCACTTCCGTGGTGAGCATCAGACCGGCGATGCTGGCGGCGTTGGTGAGCGCGCTCCGGGTGACCCGCAGCGGGTCCACGATGCCTGCCTTGAACATATCGACGTACTTGTCGTTGTTGGCATCGTAGCCGAGGTTGGCGTTCTTCTCGCCCTGCGTCATCACCTCATCGGCGATCACGGCCCCATCCTTGCCGCAGTTCTCGGCAATCGTGCGGACGGGCTTGGACAGCGCCCGGGCCACGATCTCGGCACCCGTGCGTTCGTCGCCCTTGAGCTTCTCGGCCAGTGCTTCCACAACCGGAATGCAACGCAACAGCGCCGTGCCACCGCCCGGAACAATGCCTTCAGCGACGGCTGCCCGGGTTGCGTGCAGAGCATCTTCGACACGGCCCTTGGTCTGCTTCATCTCGGTTTCGGTTGCGGCACCCACCTTGATGATGGCCACACCACCCACGAGCTTCGCGAGGCGTTCCGAGAACTTTTCCTTGTCGTATTCGCTCTCGGTCTGGCCCATCTGCGTGCGGATGGTTTGCACGCGATCTTCGATCGCCTTGTAGCGCGGTGTGCCCTTCTTGGCGTCGCAGATGATCGTGCAATTCTCTTTGTCAACCGACACCTGATCGGCTGTGCCGAGCATGGCGAGTTCGACGTTCTCGAGCTTGAGGCCCCGATCTTCGCTGATGAAGGTGCCACCCGTGAGAACGGCGATATCTTCCATCATGGCCTTGCGCCGATCGCCGAAGCCCGGAGCCTTGACGGCACAGACCTCGATCAATTGCTTGAGCCGGTTCACCACCAGCACGGCCAGCGCTTCGCTTTCCACGTCTTCAGCGATGATGAGCAGCGGCTTGCGCTCGCGGGCCACCTTGTCGAGCAGCGGCAACATCTCGCGGACGTTGGCGAGCTTCTTCTCGAACAACAGGATTTGTACGTTCTCCTGTTCCCACTTCAGGTCGGGCGTATTCACTGCGAAGTACGGCGAGATGTAGCCCTTGTCGAACTGCATCCCCTCGACGAACTCGAGCGTCGTCTCCGAGGTCTTGCCTTCTTCCACCGTGATCACGCCGTCCTTGCCGACCTTCTCGAAGGCGTTGGCCATCAACTCGCCGATCTTCGGATCGTTGTTGGCGGAGATCGCGGCGACGTGCTGCATCTCCTCCTTCTTGGTGAGCTTCTGCGTCAGGCTGTTCTCGATGTGCTCGACCGCCTTGGCGACGGCCTTATCGATGCCCCGCTTCACACTCATGGGGTTGCCGCCCACCGAAATGTGGCGCAACCCTTCCTGGTAGATGGCCAGCGCGAGTACCGTGGCCGTGGTGGTGCCGTCGCCCGCGGTGTCCGATGTCTTCTGGGCGACCGCGTTGACGAGCTTGGCCCCCATATTCTCGAACGGGTCGGCCAGGTCGATTTCCTTCGAAACGGTCACGCCGTCTTTGGTGACGGTGGGTCCGCCAAACGACTTGTCGATGATCACATTGCGGCCGGTCGGCCCGAGCGTGATGCCGACGGCCTTGGCCAGTTTCTCCGCGCCCGTCAGCAGTTTCTTGCGGGCATCGTCGGTATAGAGCAGTTGCTTCGCCATTGTGTTGGGTTCCCGAAGAGGTTTACCACAACGATCGCCCGGTGAGCGAAGCCAGGATCCACGAGTTGGGATCGAACTTCTGGTCTGCCGGGGTGAGCGGTGTGTCCTGTGGTGGTTCGTGGTTCGAGTTACTTCGTGACCTTCGCGAGCAGATCGCTCTCACGCAGGATCTTGTAGTCCTTGCCGTTCACCTCGACATCCGAGCCGCTGTACTTGCCGTACAGCACCAGATCGCCAACCTTGACGGCCAGCAGGGTCCGGTTGCCTTCATCGGAGAGTTTGCCCGGGCCAACAGCGACCACTTTGCCCTGTTGCGGCTTCTGCTTGGCCGTATCGGGCAGCAAGATACCGCCACTGGTCTTCTCTTCGGCTTCGGTGGGCTCGACGACCACACGGTCATCGAGCGGCTTCAGTGTCAGTTCAACGTCGGCAGTTTTCTTGGCCATTGGTGGCTCCTGAGTGCTGTGTGTGTTTGGTGTTCGTTTGCGTGGATCGAATTCATCGCGACTTCGCCACCTCGCAACTTTCACGAATCAGGCCGCGGTATCGGGCCGACTGGTGGAACGGTGCGAGGTGTGTGCGACGGATCAATTACATCATGCCGCCCATACCTGGCATGCCACCCATGCCGCCCATCCCACCCATCCCACCCATCCCACCCATGCCGTGGTGGTCGTCGTGGTGATCGCCGCCGGCCTTCTTCGGCTCGGGAATGTCGGCAACCATGCACTCGGTGGTGAGGAGCAGGCAGGCAACGCTGGCACCGTGTTGCAGGGCGCTGCGGGTCACCTTCACCGGGTCGATGACACCAGCCTTGCGCAGGTCGGTGTATTCGTCGGTGTCGGCGTTGTAGCCGTAGTTCTTGTCCTTCTGCTTGCTGATGTTGTTGACCACAACCGTGCCATCGACACCAGCGTTCTCCGCGATCATGCGGCAGGGCATGGCCAGTGCTTCGAAAAGCACGCGCATGCCGTGGGCTTCTTCGGTTTCGCCCTTCATCGGCTTTTCGAGCACCTTGCGAGCGTTGAGCAGTGCGACACCACCGCCGGGAACGATCCCTTCGGCCAGTGCGGCCCGGGTGGCGTGCAGGCTGTCGTCGTAGAGAGCTTTCCGCTCCTTCATGGCGGTTTCGGTGGCTCCGCCGACCTTCACAACAGCAACGCCACCGGCCAGCTTCGCGAGCCGTTCCTGGAGCTTCTCGCGATCGTATTCGCTATCGGTCTTGTCGATCTCCCTACGGATCAACTCGGCGCGGCCATCGATCGTCTTTTGGTCGCCCTTGCCTTCGGTGATTGTCGTGTTCTCGGAGTCGATCTTGACCTTCTTGGCTCGGCCCAAGTACGAGACGATTGTGGGCTCGGGTTGCTTGCCCTTCTTGATCTCTTCGGGCGTCGGCTGATTGACCGCGTCGAGCTGTACGCCGAGATCCTTGAAGATCGCTTTGCCGCCGGTGAGGATCGCGATGTCTTCGAGCATGGCCTTGCGGCGGTCGCCGTAACCGGGGGCCTTCACGGCACACACGCGGAGCACGCTCTTGAGCTTGTTGAGCACCAGCGTGGCCAGCGCTTCGCCTTCGATATCTTCGGCAATGATGACGAGCGGATCCTTCTGCTTGCTGGCCCATTCCAGCAACGGGATCATCGACTTCACCGTGCTGATCTTCTCTTCGAAGATCAGGATGTACGGGTTCTCGAACTCACAGGAGACATCTTCCTGGTTGTTCACGAAGTGCGGCGAGAGGTAGCCGCGGTCGAACTGCA
>JBGTAO010000151.1:0-3757 GCA_041749835.1 Gemmata sp.
CCGCCCCACGCGGGGTCTTTACTCTCACGGACCAGAGCCGTCACCGGATGGCGGCGATGGATAAGCCCGGCCGCGATCTCGTGGCAGAACAGGTGCGGGCTGGCGACCACCACGCCCTTCCCCTTCGCCACGGCCGCATCCAGATGATGCACGGTGTCGGGGTCGAGTTCGATCTGTGTCCCGGCGAGCGATGCATCGAGCCCCGTGCTGTACACGCCCAGGCTGTGGCCCATCCAGAGCCCCATGCGACGGAAGTACGCCTTCACCGTGGCCTCGGAGGCATCCATACCCGCGGCCCGCAAGTTCTCTTCCAACCGTTGCCGCAGGCTTGGCACCAGATGCGCGAAGCGACCGACGGAGACGCCAAGCGAACGTGCCGTCCCACATCCGAGCGAGCCCGCAGCACGCAAGGCCGTCACAGTTGCGCCACGGGTCATGCGCCGCCGCAGGCCATCGAAGAGCTTCATCCGTGTACCCCCGGGAACCGGGAAACTGGTACGGATTATATCGGTTGCAGCGAACACAAGACTTGAGGCGGAAGTGGGCAACTGGTTGGCGGAGATGTACGATGCCCCAAACAACCACGAGGATTCACGGATGCGCACAAATACGGTGAAGCGGTTACTCCGTGAGGGGAAACCCGTTGTGGGAACCTGGCTTTCGCTGGGAAGTATCACTGCGGCGCGATTTCTCGCGCGAGCCGGATTCGACTACCTCACCGTCGATGTCGAGCATTCGCTCGCAAGTGTGGAAACGACCACGCATATCCTGGCCGCGGTCGCAGATGCTGGGGGCATCCCACTCGCCCGAGTGCCCTCAAACCGCCACGACCACATCAAGCGGGTCCTCGATAACGGCGGCTACGGCGTGGTCGTTCCCATGGTGAACACCCGCCAGGAAGCCCTCGACGCGGTCTCGGCCTGCCTTTACCCGCCACGCGGCACACGCAGCGTTGGCGGCGGTGTGCATGCCCTCAACTTTTCCGCCACCGCAGCCGACTACTATGCGAAGGCGGACGACGAACTGCTCATCGTGCTGCAATGCGAGCACATCCAGGCGGTGCGGAACTTCGACGAAGTCTATTCCGTTCCAGGCATTGATGCGGTCTTCGTCGGCCCCAACGACCTGGCCGCGAGTATGCGCGGCGACGACGGCCGCCCTCCCAGCGCCGAAGACTTCCAGAAAGCACTGGCCGATATCCTGGCAGGTTGCCAACGGCTCAAAATCCCCGCCGGCATCCACACTTTTAGCCTCGAAGAAGCGAAGAGTCGCATCGCCGAGGGCTGGCAGTTCATCGCCATCAACAGCGAACTCAAGTTCATGACCGAAGGCGCTCGGCAGGTCGTCGAAGGCCTCGGCCGCCACTCCGGCGAGACCGTGCGGTATTGATTCCAGAACTTGCAGCACCAGCATCGGCGTGCGACAATCACGGTCTACCACCGGGATGGAGATTGGCATGCACGGACTGCTCGTGGGGGTAATGGCTCTGGCCGCAATCGGCTCGTGTACCAAGCCCGAAGCGGCTCCCCGGTCACCCGAAATAGTGCAGCCAGCAGAGGTAGAACACGTTCCGATTACGCGGGGTCAGAGCTCGCCTGAGGACACCCCCAAACTGCATTCCGAGAAAGGTATCCACGAAACGATCACCATCGAAACGGACAGCGATTTCCAGCGGCCGATCTTCAAAAACCAAAACAACGAGACAGTGTGGTCTGGGAAGATCGACTATCACCGGTTGCTCGTTGGGAGATTGCTTTGGGGAACGCAGATTCGGGAGATGGAGAATAACGTCTTCGATACCTTCCTGATACTGACGGCAATCAACCCGTGGGATAACGTTTTGATGGCGGGTGCAGTTCTGGCATTCGAACCGCGGGCCGAACCGACCACTTACTACCACCGCACCGGCCCGGTTGGAGCCCTCTTTTCGGAACTGCGCAGTCGAAAGGGCGGGGCTGACATGAAAGCTCCCGTTGCCGTACTCGGCCTGGAAGCAGGGACGCAGGCCAGTTACGCACTACCTGGCCAGCAGTTCACGTTCTACGAGGCCGATCCAGCGCTCGTGCGGCTCGTTGCCAACTCGGATACCTACTTCAGCTACATCGGCGATGCCCGTAAGCGCGGAGCCAAGATCGAGATTCGGGTTGGCGACCGTCGCCTGAAACTCACGGAAGACAAGGATCGCAACTATGCTCTGATCCTGGTTGATCAGGCCGAATCCTTCCCCGTCTCAAAGGACGTGTTCACCCGGGAAGCCGTGCAACTTTACCTCGATCGATTGACCGAGGATGGCATGATCGCATTGCACATTTCGAATGCTTATCTCCAGCTCGAACCCATGATCGCAGCGATTGCACGCGATCTGAAGTTGACCGCTCGCGTTTGGAATGACTCTTACGAAGGACGGCCCGGCAAAACGTCCAGCAGTTGGGTGGTACTGACTCGCAAGCCCGAACACCTTGGCAGCCTGGAGGCCGACCACGGAACTCCCTTGCCGGCTGCAGCTGACCCAAAAGGCTTTCGCAGACTGAAATCACTCCCAGACGTGACAGCCTGGACGGATAAAAACGCGGACGTCCTGATACTTGTCATGGATGAACGGTTGCAACGCATCCGCAGATTCTTGGGCCTGCCAACCCCGATTGAGAAGTAACGGCGGACCGATTGTCCGGGTCAGCGACCACGACGTAGCGTCACGGATCTGTAGGTTGTCGCGGTTGTGCCAACTCCCCCACGTACTTGATTGCGTGGTACAGAGGTGGAGACAGACGTCATGGCTGGTCATCGTGCAAGAGTTCTGTTGGTCATCTCCTGCGTGGTTGCAGTGTGCCCCGTGCCGGCGGCAATAGCGCAACAGTTCCACACGACCGAACCGCCGGCCGAGATCGAAACGCGACTTCAAAAGCTCCTCAAGCGGGATGACCGAGCAGCCTCGACATTCGCTCTGGCCGACCGGGACGAAGCCGCTCCATATCTGCGGCGTGAGTTGCGAGAGACCACTGATAAGTTCAACAAGCAAGACCTTTCCGAGGCGCTGGGCGCGGTTCAGAAACGGGTATTCGAACGCAACAAGAAACGGTTGGTATGGTGGAACTGCGCCGTGGCGTAATGGCTGAGTCCGTCGTCCTCACACTCCGCCGCGGTAAAGATCGCATCACTCGGATTGTGTATCTTGACGGTATTCCTCTCCCGACTGCACCCCCCGCGCGAAGTGAAACAGTAGAAGAACTTCGGTGCTGAGACTGGCCGCCCAGGCCATCACATCCGAGCAGCCCGTCGTTTGTCCTTGCCCCGGGCGGGCTACCGCCGATAGCATGATCGAATGGTGAACCGGTGGAGGATCCGCCGGTCTGGTGGTTTTCCACAATCCCAACCCGGCCATTCCTCGTCTTAGAGGCAGGAGCTTATGGCCAAACCCGGTGCGACCCCCATCGAGCGGCCGCCCGCGGGTTCGGAACCCGCAGCCGCGCTTTCGGCCGCCCTCCCCAACGAGGGACTTGTGCGGCCCGGGGACGATACGCTTGTGGCCCTGTTTAACCAAATTCGGGACGAACTGGTCAGCACGCTGCTGTACCTGCTCGGCAACCCGGACGACGCCCAGGATGCGGCCCAGGAAGCGTTCCTCAAATGCTGGCGTGCCCGCCATTCCGTACCCGATATCCAGAACCTCAGGGCCTGGATCTTTCGCGTCGGATTGAATGCCGCCAAGGATTATCAGCGGAGTGCCTGGAACCGGAAATCTCGGCCCCTCCCGGAG
>JBGTAO010000152.1:0-6207 GCA_041749835.1 Gemmata sp.
GTAGAGCACCGGAGTACCGGGCAGGGAGAGCAGCATGATGTTCATCAGCTCGATGCGGCGGCGGTCGTTCGACATGAGTGGCGCGAGGCGGCGGCGAATGCCGAGGTTGATGCGCGACTGCGTGTCGGCGGCGTACGCCCGGTACATGTAATCGCGCTCTTCATCCGTCACCATCTCCAGCGTCAGTTCGTCGTGGTTGCGCAGGAACAGACACCACTGGCACGATTCGGGAATCGCCGGAGTCTGTTCGAGAATGTCGATGATCGGGAAGCGTTCCTCGGTGCGGATCGCCATGAACATTCGGGGCATGAGCGGGAAGTGGAACGCCGTGTGGCACTCGTCGCCGTCGCCGATATACGCGACGGCGTCCTCGGGCCACTGGTTCGCCTCGGCGAGGAACATCTTGCCGGGGAACTTCTTGTCCACGTGGGCGCGGAGCGCCTTCAGGAACGTATGCGTTTCGGGCAGGTTCTCGCAACTCGTGCCTTCGCGTTCGTACAGGTACGGAATCGCGTCCAGCCGCATGCCGTCCACGCCCATCTCGAACCAGTAATCGACCAGCGGTAGGATCGCATCCCACACCGCGGGGTTGTCGTAGTTCAGATCGGGCTGATGCGAGTAAAACCGATGCCAGTAGTATTCTTTCGCGACGTTGTCGTAGGCCCAGTTGGACGTCTCGGAATCGGTGAAGATGATCCGCGCGTCCTTGAATTTCTCCGGCGTCTCGCTCCAGACGTAGAAGTCTCGTTCCTTGCTCCCCTTAGACGCCCGCCGCGCCCGCTGGAACCACGGATGCTGATCCGACGTGTGATTGATGACGAGTTCGGTGATGACGCGGATGCCGCGCTTGTGCGCTTCGCGCAGCAGGTCTTTGAAGTCCTCGAGCGTTCCGTACTGCGGGTGAACGGTGGTGTAATCCGCAATGTCGTAGCCGTCGTCGCGGCCTGGAGACGGATAGAACGGCAGAAGCCAAACGGCCGTGACGCCGAGATCGTGCAGGTAATCGAGCTTCTCGGCCATACCGCGGAAGTCGCCGGTCCCGTCCGCGACCGAATCGCAGAACGACTTCACGGGCGCTTCGTAAATGATGGCGTCCTTGTACCATAGCGGATTCTCGGGAAGCGGGTTGCTACCTTCAATCGTCATGATTCTCCTCCGTGAGTGGGTTACATGAAGTAATCAAAATCGTGTTCCGTGCGAACGTGCTGCCTCATGCGGAAGACGTGGGCCGGCACCACCTGGGGGTCTAGCATGACAAAGTTGCGACCACCGTGCCAAAGGTAGTTCCCGCCCGCAAGCAGATCTTGCATTTGATACGGACGGCCCGCTTCGATTCCCAGAACGGCCAGATTCAGTTCCACCCAACCCGATTGCTTGTGATGCGGGTCCAGATTCACCACCGTCACAACACAGTTGCCGGATTTGGGATCGTTTTTGCTGTAGCAGATAAGCTCTGAGTTATCGATCGGATGGAACACGAGGTGATCGTTGGATTGCAACGCCGTGTTCTCATGCCGAATCCGATTGACCCTCGTGATGAACTCACTCAGATCGTTCGATCCGCCTAACTCCCACTGGGTGATCTGATATTTCTCCGAGTCGAGATATTCTTCCTTACCCGGCGCAATGGGTTGACTCACACAGAGTTCGTATGCCGGGCCATAAATGCCATAACTGGCCCCGAGGGTGGCGGCGAGTACCAATCGTGCCATGAAGCCGGGCCGGCCACTCCACTGGAGGAACTCCGGCAAGATATCCGGCGTGTTGGGCCAAAGACTCGGGCGGAAGTATTCCCGGAGATTGGTCTGGGTCAGTTCCGTCAGGTACTCGGTAATCTCGGGCTTAGTGTTGCGCCACGTGAAGTACGTGTAGGATTGAGTAAAGCCAACTTTGGCCAAGCGATACATCACCTTCGGTCGAGTGAACGCCTCGGCCAGAAAGATCACCTCGGGGTGTTTTGCCTTGACCTGCCCAATCATCCATTCCCAGAAAGGGAACGCTTTCGTGTGGGGGTTATCCACGCGGAAGATGGTGACGCCTTGCTCAACCCAGTATAGCACGACCTGGGCCATGGCCTGCCAAAGGTGTTGCCAATCTTCCGATTCGAAGTCAATGGGATAGATGTCCTGATACTTCTTGGGCGGGTTCTCGGCATACTGGATTGATCCATCGGGGCGGCGACGGAACCACTCCGGGTTGCTCTTCACCCACGGGTGATCGGGTGAGCATTGATAAGCGATATCCAGTGCCACCTCGATGCCGAGTGCCCGAGCCTGATTCACGAGTAGTTGGAACTCGGCGAGTGTCCCAAGTTCGGGATGAATCTCGGTGTGTCCGCCTTCCGAACCCCCGATGGCCCAGGGGCTACCCAATTCGCCGGGTTCCGCAGTGGGCGTGTTGTTCTTCCCTTTGCGGAACGCTTGCCCAATTGGGTGAATGGGTGGGAGATAGAGTACATCAAACCCCATCTTTGCGATGCGTGGCAGTTGAGCTTGCACGTCTCGGAAGGTGCCGTGCTGCCCTGGTTCCGAGGCCCAGGAGCGGGGAAATAGCTCGTACCAGGAGCTGAAACGCGCCCGCACCAGGTCCACGGTTACCACGAGTTCTTGCTCGTAGTGGGTAGCGAATCGCCGATCGACGAAGAGTTGCATTCGCTCCGCTAACACGGGGTGAAGTGCCGCAGCGAGCCGATCCTCGCTGGCTTCGTGGCTGATCAGGTAGTTGGCCTGAGCCTGCAACCACTCTGCCGTTTCACCCTGCGCCCGAGTCGCTGCGGACTCGATCATCTCCGCACCGACCTGCAAGATCACCCCGATATCGGGATCGGCCGGCGAACGTTTCTTCAGATCCCGGAGCCAGGAACGAAAGCGGTCGATCCACGCAAGGAGGGTGTAGTGTGCGCGACCGATACGGGTAATGGGGAATTCCCCACGCCATCGGTCGTTCACGAGCGGAGCCATCACCGATTCCGACCAATTCGCCTCGCCGGCTTGGCGGTGGAGTAACACACAATCGACCACGTCGTGACCGTCGCCGAAAATATCCGCCTCAACGACAACCGATTCACCAACCACGCGTTTGATCGGGAACCGCCCCTGATCGACCGCGGGCTGCACACCTTCGATGACGGCGCGATTTCGACCATGGTCCGAGATCATGCAAAACCTCCCTCGATTTCCGATTGCGAATCACTTTAGCCTGCCCCCAACGCCATGACCAAACGATCAGTTTGTGCGTGAGTTGGTGAACATCGAACTCACGAGGTTGGCCCTGCACGGAATGACTCATGGCCAGTTACAACTTGCGTACTGTGACATGGGTTGCCCACCCCGTTACTTGCAGAATGCGAATTCAGGACGAAATAACTCCACCGCAGAACGCATGTGCTTCTGACCCTCACCTAGCACAGTAGGCAGCATCACCAGGAGACCAGCAAAGAGGCTCTCACCGGGTCACGCGACGGTTCCAGCCCGTATTGCAGGAAGAGACTGTACCTCGAAGTTTGAACATGCACGCCGCATGCCATCGCAGACGCATTTCTTGTAAGTTCATAGGTGCAATGGCATTGCATTTATTTCCTTAACTCTGCAGCGATCCAGAGGTTCTGTCGATACGGGGCTTTGTGCCGGACTTGCGCTGTGTGGGCACACCTGGCAAGAACTGAAATCGGACAGGGTGCTGGAGGTTTGTCCAATTTTTGAACATCCAGCGATAACGGGCTTGGACGATTTCAGAGTGCTCCGGGGTTCCAAGAATGTGTTGTCGTTTAGCGACACCACCGACTTCTTGCGGATTAGTTCCCACTGGGGAAACGCAGCAATTGTTTGATCTGTACAGTGCGTGGGGCACGAGATATGTGCCCGAAGTGCACCACACTTGGATGACACTCGAATTGCCCAGCAGCTTGGTCACCACCCAGGTGATGGGCAGAAGTTGGTTGCTCGTGAACGCGCGGTTCAGGTCACCAGTCACGACCGCGTGGGTGATTCTCGCTACCCAAAGGCCCTACTGATGCTCTTGATACTTCTCACTCGTGAACTGCTGGTATTACTCACACTCGGACTGCTGCAATCGCCAGCCGGGACCCCACCACAATCGGCCGCACCCGTGGTGCTTGCCACCCAACAGCCTGGTCCGAATCCAGTTGAAACACCTCAGCCGATCGTAACCGATGCCGAGAAGATTGCGAATACGCGCGATGCCATACAGCAAGGCACATTGGCGATCGAGAAACTCCAGAAGCGGCTGGATGACCCTGAAGGTGAATACCAGAAAGCCGAAACCGAATTCGAATCGCTGAATCGCACGTTAAAAGTCGAGATAGCCAAGCTCGCCAAGCTGAGGAAAGATGCGAAAGAACCTGAGGCGGTCGCACTAGAGGCAACGATCGCCACTCTTCAGGCAGACTGGCAACTTTCCAAGGATCGATTCGATATCGCTATTCGCCAAAAGAAAGTGACGCAGGAGGCCATCGCGGGATTAAAGGAGCGAGTCGCATCGGATCAGCAACTCCTCAATCAGTTGGAGGGCAAAGCGCCGCCTCATCCCATGCCGGGCATCAGTAACCCCCCGCCTCAACCAACCCCAACTATTGTACCGCCATCGACCACCAAGACGACGCCAACTTTGCCGAAGCCTGCAGGAACAGTCGAGCCAGTGATTCAACCGAGCGTTGAGAAGCCACCAGCAAGCCCGATCGCCACCCTTGTGGCGTTGCCCGGGTTACCTCTCCACGTGTCACCCACTCCCGAGCCGCCCGCAACCCCTGTTGAGCAACCGGTCGTCATCGAGGAAAACGACCCTGTTGTGCGACAGGCTCGTGGGGTGCTCGAAGCGCGGCGAGCGGAATTACATGAGACTGAAGTGCGGCTGCGTACTGCCGAAGAGCGAGTGCGCGTGATGGAACGATCCGTGCAGAACGCGGATAAGATGTTGAGCCTCGAAAAGGAATCGGTGATCCAGGCTGAGAAATCGGTGACCCGATCGACGGAGGCTCTGCTAAATCAGCCACCCACCGATGCGACCGAACGAGAGAACCTCGCCAAGAAGCTCATGGAAACCGAAGAGCGATTGGCCGAGTCGCGCACTCGCGTCCAGCGCATCACCGATCGAGTGGTTGCTCTTAACGAAACATTGAATGGGTTGAAAGCCGAGCGCGATATCATTGCGCAGGAAACGGCTAATCGCCAGCAACGGGTCAACGAAGCCGAGAACGCTGTCCTTGAGCTGTCGAGCCCCACGGCCCCGCGGAATCTGTTCAAGTGGGTGATCAACAAGGGTCCACGCCTCTTTTTCATTCTCCTGGGAATGTTGTTGATCCATCTCGCGGTTCGGCAATTCAGCCGGCATATTGTTCGCTTCATCACACGTGTCAGTCAGCGCGGCTCTGCGGAAGACCGCGAGAATCGTGCAAGTACCCTCGTTGGCGTGTTTCGCTATGCAGCGGGATTGGTCGTCTTTGGCGGTGGCCTGGTGATGTTGATGGACGAGTTGGGGGTGCCAGTGGTTCCCCTCATGGGCGGAGCCGCGGTGATAGGTTTAGCCGTGGCCTTCGGCGCTCAGAACCTGATTCGAGACTACTTCACGGGATTCATGATGCTGATGGAAGATCAGTACAGCGTCAACGACGTGGTGCGGATCGGCACCATTGCCGGGTTGGTGGAACAGATCACCCTCCGAATGACCGTATTGCGCGATCTGGAAGGCGTTCGCCATTTTATCCCACATGGTGCCATCACCAGCGTCAGCAACCTCACGCATGGTTGGTCCCGGGCCAAGATGGACATCCCGATCGCCTACAAGGAAAACGTTGATCGTGTCATGGGTGTTTTGATGCAATTGGGTCGCGAGCTCCGCAACGATCCCGTGCTGGGTCGCAATCTGCTGGGAGATCCCGAGATGCTTGGAGTGGAATCACTGGCCGATTCCGGTGTTGTGATTCGCTTTTTGCTCAAGACACGCCCCTTGCAGCAATGGCCGATCAGACGCGAGATGCTCCGCCGCATCAAGAACCGCTTCGACGAGTTGGGAATTGAGATCCCATTCCCCCATCGAATGGTCTACCACCGATACCCGGATGAACAGTCTCAAGGTGTGTTGCCCGGGCCGGAGGGTCATGGCAAACGATCAGTCGCGTAAGCAAGTATTCAGGCGGAACCGCGTGATCTGGGACACATCAGGTGCCCAGATCCGTCTGCTGAGGTCCAT
>JBGTAO010000153.1:0-9652 GCA_041749835.1 Gemmata sp.
GTTCCGCGTGTACTTCCGCTTTAAGCTCAGCGGTCGTAGTTCTGTGGGCTTGCGTCCATCAGGGCGTGGCATTTCTTGGTCTCAATCACGAGGGTAAACACGACGTGCAGCGTTGACTGTGACATGCACGATTCAATACTACGTAGGAATCCACTTTGCCGCTCAATCCTTTACTTCATGAGCCATTCAAGAACGGCTTTTTGGGTATGAAGCCGATTCGCTGCCTGTTGAAACGCGGAGCAACTGGGGCCATCCATCACCTCGTCGGTGATCTCTTCACCGCGATGTGCGGGCAGGCAGTGGAGAACCTTGCAATGGGGTGGAGCTTGGGCCATCAGTTTTGTGTTGACCTGGAACGGTGTAAATCGTTTCAAGCGTTCTTCTCGCTCAGCTTCCTGGCCCATACTCGTCCACAGATCGGTGTAGATCACATCCGCGTTCCGGACCGCCTCGATCGGATCATTGATTTCATCGGGAAACGTGGGTGAAAGTTTACTGCGATACTCCTCACGGAAGGCTTCATCGAAGCCATATCCCACCGGGCAGGCCAAAACGAACCGAATGCCCATCTTGGCACAGCCAACGGCGAGCGAACGGGCGACATTATTGCCATCACCCACGAAAGCCAGCGTGCGACCCTGCTCGGTTCCGAAGAGTTCACGAATCGTGAGCAGGTCGGCCAGCGCTTGACAGGGATGCGACCAGTCCGAGAGCGCGTTGATAATCGGGATCGAGCTATGTGCGGCCAGCCCGTTCAGTGTCTCGTGATGGTAAACACGCAACACCAACGCATTCAGATACTGGCTGATGGTTCGCGCGAAGTCGGCCAGCGATTCGCGCCATCCCAGGCCCACCTCATTCCCGGGAAGATACAGGCTCGTGCCTTCGAGTTGGGCAATGCCGCTTTCAAAGCTCACCCGTGTCCGCAGGCTGGGTTTCTCAAAGACCAGGCCCACCACTCGCCCCTTGAGCGAGTGCGTAGGAATGCCGCGCTCGTGACAGGACTTGAGCCGGACGGACTCGTCGAGAAGCTTGTGTAATTCTTCTGTGTTGAGGTCAATCAAATTCAGAAAATGCTTCATGGCGTTTGGTTCATCAAAGGGATAAGGCCCCCACCCGGGCGAAAAGAATTCACGCCCGCACCAATACACTTCGTGGAGCGATTCCGGTCTTGAATAAGCGGTTACGCTTTCAGGTTCAGCACAACATCCGCAATCACATCACAGCCCTCTTCAATTTGCTCGTCGGCAATTGTGAGGGCTGGAAGCAGACGCAGTACCGTCTGATGTGTGCAGTTAATCAGGAGCCCTTTCTTGAGACATTGCTGAACAATGGTTGAACCCTCGATCGTGAGTTCCACACCGATCATCGTGCCCTTCACGCGAACATCGGTCACCAGTGGCGACCGCTCCTTGAGCGCCAGGAAGCGGTCCTGGAAGTGCTGGCCGATCTGCTCTGCCCGTGCCAGCAAATTCTCGGCTTCAATCGTCTCGATTGTGGCGAGCGCTGCCCGGGCTGCGAGTGGGTTGCCTCCGAAGGTTGCGGCATGCGTTCCGGGCTTCAGTTTTTCCGCAACTTCGGGTTTGGCCAGTAAGCCTCCCATCGCGACACCACCAGCCAGCGCTTTAGCGAGCGTGACGATATCAGGCTGGATGTTCCAGTGTTGGTGTGCGTACCACTTCCCGGTGCGACCCATGCCAGTCTGAACTTCGTCCAGGATTAGCAGCAACCCATGCGTGTCGCACAGGTCACGGACTCCCTCAAGGAACCCCGCGGGCGGAAGGTTGATGCCGCCTTCACCCTGAATCGGTTCCAGCATTACTGCACAAGTTTCACCATCAATTGCCTTTTCAATAGATGCAAGATCTCCGAACGTGGCGTAGTTGAAACCCGGCAACATCGGCTCGATACCGACATGGTACTTGGGTTGCGCAGTTGCTGAGAGCGCTCCCATGGTTCGCCCATGGAAGCCGCCTGTGAGCGTGACAATCTTGTAGCGGCCACGTGGCTTCCCGTTCAACCGTGCCAGCTTGATTGCCGCTTCGTTTGCTTCCGTTCCACTGTTACAAAAGAAGCTCACACCACCAAATGTGGAACGCTCGGAGAGCGCCTGACCGAGCAATGCCTGCGGTTCGGTGTACCAGGTATTGGGGACATGAATCAGCGTGGCGACTTGTTCTTGAACCGCTTGCACAACACGGGGTGGACAATGACCCAGCAGCCCACACCCCCAACCGGGGAAGAAATCGAGATAGCGGTTCCCCTCGGCATCCCACACCCAGCTATTCTCACCACGCACCAGGCAAATCGGGTAGCGGGTGTAATTCCCCGTCAGATAGGACTTGGCTAGGCCGATCACCTGTTCGCTGGAAAGTGTCTCAATCATGGGAATCCGCGGATGGTGGAGGGAAAGTACACGTTCAGACCACAGGGTCGATCAGCATCGTAAGAATGTGGTGCCGCCGACAGTCTCTCGCAAGAATAGCTCGATGAGTGAATACGGCTGTCGGCCATCAAGGATGACCGCCGACATTGCACCAGCTTCAAGCGCTTCAAAGCACGCTTCGACTTTCGGGACCATTCCGCCTTCAATGACACCCTGCTCGATTAGCGCTTGTCCCTCAGTTTGTGTCAATCGCGTAAACAAGGAACTGGGATCGGCACGATTGCGAAGCACACCAGGGGTGTCGGTAAGGAAGATGGCTCGTTCGGCTTGCAATGCTCCGGCAATGGCAGCGGCCGCAGTATCCGCGTTGATGTTGAGCCAACTCCCGCTCGGATCACGAGCCAACGAGGGGATCACGGGAACCTGCCCCGCATTCACGAACGAACGAATCGCAGTCGAATCGACACTCGTCACAGTGCCCACATGGCCCAAATCGATTGGTTGAAGGTCCAAACCCGGCAGCAGCAACCGTTCACCCTGCAGAGTATCAGAAGAGCAAACCGCCTGACTCCCGCGTTCATTGAGCTGTTGGACTAACTCGGCACTGAGCATCTGCAACACGCGAACGACAATCGCGAGAGTCGCATCATCGGTGTAGCGACGGCCAGCAACTTTGGTTGGCTGCAGACCCGCTTCGGCCATCGCCCGGTCGATCGGGTTACCACCACCATGGACCAGCACCAGCGGCACGCGAAGCTGATTCAGTAACGCAACACAGCGCAGACACCCTTGTGTCGCGAGCGGGTCTTCCATCGCGCTGCCACCCAACTTCACGACGATTGGGCCGCGCTGGCGTTGAGCGACAATCCGCTCAACAGCAGAGACGAAATCAACGGATGATTGAGCCGGGCCATGCATCATCGTTAGCCCAACAATCTGGGCAATGTCGGAAAAGAAACATGCTATGTCAGAGCCCCAGAGGCGTCAACGTTCTTGAGTACCCGTTGCACCAGTTTTGTTGAGAATGGTTGTTGCAACCCTACGGTCGGATGATACCCTTCAAAGTGCGAAGTCCGCGGATCGTGGCCGATGGGGGCTCATACGCCAGCTTCGTATCCCTTTCCGAGTGATTTTGGAGAAAGACATGACGCGACTGAACCTTTGGGCCTTACTAGCCTTTGCTGTGATCACGCTGGCAACGGTTTCCGGCACAACCGCACAGGACAAGAAAGCCGAAAAGAAAACGCTTGAAGGCACTCTGACTTGCACGAAATGCGCCCTGGGTGAAACCAAGGAATGCGGTCACGCTCTGATCGTAAAGAAGGGCGACAAAAAGATTAATTACTACCTCGTGGATAAGGGCGCCAAAGAACCGTACCACAAGGACTGCTGCACTGCCGACGTCGAAGCCAAGGTGACCGGTAAGATCGTGGAGAAGGACAAGAAGATGATGATCGAGGACCCGAAAGTCGAGATTAAGAAGTAGGTTTGCCCAGCCGATCGGCACACACGCCACCCCACGCGGGGTGGCGTTTCGCGTTCTGGGTCGTTCAGTTACGCTGGGTCAGCTCGTCACGGTTGGCATCATGGGGTCACCGTGTAAGATAACTCGACCCTTGGAGACGGAAGATGAAGATCATACTGGCCAACCCGCGCGGCTTCTGTGCGGGGGTCAACATGGCAATTGAGAGCCTCGAACGCGCCCTTGCTCTGTTCGGGAGCCCCATCTACGTTTATCACGAAATTGTCCATAATCGCCCGATCGTCGAGCGTTTCCGGAATCGTGGCGTTGTCTTTGTCGATGACATCTCCGAAGTACCTTCCGGAGCAACTGTACTCTTTAGCGCCCATGGTGTTTCTCCGGCTATCCGCGATCACTCGACCGCCCGGCAACTTCAGGCCATCGACGCAACATGCCCACTGGTTACGAAGGTTCACACTGAGGCCATCCGGTTCGCACGTGAAGGATACACGATCATCCTGGTTGGTCATGAGGGGCATGATGAAGTGATCGGTACGATGGGCGAAGCTCCGAACAACATGATTCTGGTGGAGGACGAAGAGGACGTTGCCCAACTCAGTTTGCCCGCGGATGCGAAACTGGCGTTCCTCACTCAAACCACGCTTAGTGTGGATGAAGCCCGAGTTGTGATCGACGCACTCAAAAGAAAGTACCCTCAGATCATCGGTCCCAGTAAGAACGATATTTGTTACGCCACACAAAACCGGCAAGAAGCAGTCCGCGAGCTGGTACCGTCTGCCGATGTCGTGCTGGTGCTTGGCAGTCAGAATAGCTCGAATAGCCAACGACTGGCCGAGTTAGCTCGTGCGACGGGCAAGGCGGCTTACTTGGTAGACCGCGTGGATGAACTGAATGATGCCTGGTTTCAGCCCACCGACTGTGTCCTGATCACGGCCGGTGCCAGTGCACCCGAAGAGCACGTGCAGGACTGTGTCGAATACCTGAAGAAGCGGTTTGATGCCACCGTTGAGGTTCGAATCGTGCGCGAAGAACACGTGAGTTTCCCGCTGCCACGTGAACTTCGGCTCCTCACTTCCTGAGGCCCACATTCGTGAACCCTAGCCATGACTGAACCACTGCTACCCGAGCTAAATCTCAAGATCAACGCGGATCTTCCGAGTCGTATGGACTGGCGAATTGGGTGCATCGGGTCCGGCTTCATCATGCGGGATTGTCACCTCGTGGCCTACCGAAACGCCGGGTTGAACCCCGTGGCGATCACCTCACGAAACCTTGCCACGGCCAACAGCGTGGCTGCATTTCATCGAATTCCCACCGTGCATCCTCAGGTCGCAGACCTGCTAAGAGATCCACGTATCGAAATCCTCGACATCGCTGTTCCACCCGAGCAACAACCCGAGGTGATCCGTCAGGCGCTGATGCTCGGGAAAGGCCACCTTCGGGGGATTCTGGCACAGAAGCCCCTGGCAATGAGTGGAGCCATCGCACGAGAGTTGGTGGACCGCTGCGCCGATGCTGGTGTTGCACTCGCTGTCAACCAAAACATGCGCTACGACCAGTCGGTTCGGGCAGCCAAAGACATCCTGACTCGGGGCTGGCTGGGGGAACCGATCCTTGCCACAATCGACATGCGAGCAGTGCCACATTGGATGCCCTGGGCCCAGGGGTTACCCAGCCTTTCGACTTTCATCATGAGCATTCATCATCTCGATACGTTTCGCTACTGGTTCGGCACACCCGAGCGTGTACTGTCCAGTACCCGCCCCGACCCGCGAACACAGTTCCCGCACCAGGACGGCATCAACCTCTACATCCTCGAGTACGAAAGTGGCTTGCGTGCTTGTTCCTGGGATGACGTATGGGCCGGCCCCTGCAAGGAAGGTGTCGCTGGCGATAACGGCATTCGGTGGCGAATCGAAGGCACTGAAGGGCTGATGCAAGGAACTATTGGCTGGCCCAAATACCCGGCCCGTGAACCGAGCACCATCGCGTTCAGCACCCAGCGACAGCCGGGTTATTGGTTCCGACCACAGTGGGATGAAGTGTGGTTTCCCGATGCATTTGTTGGCACGATGGCGCAGTTACTCGTGGCAGTAGAGAATGGGACCGAACCCGCGATCAGCGGCCGCGATAATCTGGATACTATTGCGCTTTGCAGTGCGGTATTTACCGGGGCGAAGGAACATCGCGTGACCACAGTGAATGAGTTCCTGGTATGACGCCCGATCTGGTGATCCAGCAAGCAATCGTGATTTCCGATCTCCGTGGCGCTCGCGTGATCGCCCAATCCGAGGGGTTTGATCCGGCCGAGGGTGAACGGATTGCTGTATTGTTTGGTCAACGTTCCAACGGTGTGGCCTGCCCGCTTGCTCATTTCGCTTGTCCCATGGGGACCAATCGGGTTGCCATTGTTCGCGTCGAGGACCGGCCGGGGCCAGGCGACACACTGGGATTCCGATTTCTCGTTCTCTCACAGGAGTTGTACCAGCACCTGGGCGATCCCTTTGCAATTTCGGATCGCTACCCACCAAACTGGTATCTCACGGGTTCCATGCCCGAACTGGCTTGGCCGGAGGAACTGCTCCCGGCACGGATTCTGGAAGAGCTGGATACAATCCTCAAAAGCGGTGAAGGCGACTTACTGTTGGGAACCACGCAGGCGCTGGTTGACGGCAACCGGGTGCTGCTCCAACGCGAGGGACCAGACGAGGGTTTCGCCCGGGCTGTTTGGAAGCTCTTACCCGAGAAGAACCGCATCCATTTGTGGCCTGCCTCATTCGCGTTCGCTGATGAACTCGGTCTGCATCTCGCGATTTTGCCCCCCGGCCGCCAGGCCTGGACCAAAACGGGTCCACTCCCTGAGGAAGCGGTTCGCAACTATCCCGCCGGGCACTACGAGTTGAATCTGCAGATCGCCATTGAATCGGGTGACCGGGCTGGGCTGTCGCGGCTACTTTCGCGCCGAACAAGCGACGAGACGATTCGGTTGGGCTTGTACATCCTGTTGGGTATGGCGGTCCTGGCGGTCGTCTTTCGCTATGCCCTGTAGCTGAGTACTTCCATGGCCAATGATGAACTTGTACTCGTGATTCCCACAACATGCCTCCATCAGGCAGGCTACTTCCAGGGCTACCGGGCTAGCAACCCATCCCTGGTTTCGGCGATTCTCCAGCCCAAGCAGTACCAGTTTTTGCCGCGCTCCAAGGTCGAGACTGATCCGACATTTAAGCAGTTGATTCCGTATGTCGTGCTCCGCTCTGGCGATCTCTTTTTCCATTATCGCCGCGGGGCCAATGGTTCTGAGCAGCGCCTGCGCGCGTTGCGGTCCTTGGGGATTGGCGGACATATCAACGACACGGATTGTCGTGATTCAACGGATCCTTACGCAGTTGGAATGCTTCGTGAACTCCATGAGGAAGTCCAACTCCCACAGCATGGGACCGCTCGATTATTGGGCTTCATCAACGATGACCGCACCCCGGTCGGGAGTGTCCACCTGGGAATCGTACATGTTCTCGATCTTGATTCACCCGTTGCAACGGCACGAGAATCGTCGATCGCAGATGCGGGGTTTGCTTCACTTCCCCAGTTGGTGAACTCTATTGGGGAGTTTGAGAGTTGGTCGCAATTGATTTTGCAGGAGCTAATTCGCGAATCGAACGAGCCTACCGTTACCGTTTGATGGCCAATACGCGGCCATCCGACATGGTGAGTCGCCACCCGTCTGTTGACCATTCGAGTGATTTCGGATGGTGAATCATGACAAGTTCCACGGCACGGGTCAGAGTATCATCTTTCCAGAGTTGCCCGGCGGCAACGCTCGGCTCTGCAAGTGGTGAAGCCAATAATGGCAACCCGGCTGTTACTGCAGCCAAGGGAAGAAGCATTCCTGATTCATCGACAGCACGCATGCCCCCACTCCGAATCGCAACCGCTAGTAGCGGTGTGCGGTACTTGATGCGGACTTCAATGCGCCCGCCCGGTTCGACAGCAACCTCGTCAATTTTTGCAACCAAGGGATGGGATTGAAACGCGGCTTGGAGGCGACCGGGTAACTCGGGATCAATCGCAGAGAATTCGCTTGGGAATGCGGAAACGTATTGCACTTCGGTCAGAAATGTTGCTCGGTCCAACCCATGCGGCGGGGCACAGACAATGTCCGTGAATTGGACCTGGTAGCGGGATCGTGGTTTCAGCTCTTCAAGCAGGTACACCTTGAGAAATGCCAAACCGACCAGAAGCGACCCGGCGACCACCAGTGTGATACCCGCTTTCCAGACGGTTCGCAGACTTCGCTGGCGCACTTTGCCCGGAGTGTTCTTGAGTGGTTCCTTTTTCGCCATCAACCAGCTTCCAAATCGAATGACTCACAAAACAACAGTGCGTGGCCGTAGCTTGGAGCGAAAAGCAACCGGTTTCAGGCACACGCAGCTCTTACCAAATATGCAACTCGGTATCCAGCACTGCTCCGGTGCGTTCTTTCACACCCTGGCGCACACGCTCGATGAGTTCCACGATATCCCCAGCCGTGGTTCCGGGGTGAGCCACAACATAGTTGGAATTTCGCTCGCTTAACTCCGCTGCGCCGACGCGAGTTTTGGTCAGGCTCGCCCGATCGATCAACGCTGCGGCAGTGTTGCCGGGAGGATTGCGGAACAGACGGACCGACGGTTGAAAGCTCAACGGTTCGGCTGCTTTGCGGAGAATCCATGCCTTTCGTAGGCGCTTCAGTACGGCTTCAGGTGAATCGCGATCCATCTCAAACATCACGGAGAGAATCACCGGTTCATCGATATCGCTTTCGTGTTCCGAGAACGTCAACTCTTCGCGTGAGCGAACCTGGATCTTGCCCGCATCAGTGAGCACCGTGACCTGGCGAACGGTTTGGCTGATCTCTCCCGCGCGATCGCCCACGTTACAGCGAACACTCCCACCAACCGTGCCGCGTAGTCCAACCAGGGTCTCCAGGCCACTCAATCCTTGGCGCACCGCAAACGCGATGAGATCAAAAAGTAATCCTCCACCCCCAGCGATAATCCGCTTACCGTCCCATTCGATCATTGTGAAAGCGGGCGCGGTCAGCCGGACAATGGCTCCGTTGATTTGAGTATCGCGTACCAGGAGGTTGTGCCCTCCCCCGAGCATCCGCACCGGGATGTTTTGGATTTCGCAGGATTTGAGAACAGTCCGGAGTTCCTCAACATCACAAGGCTGCACCAGATACTCTGCCGTACCACCGATCCGGAGGTGGGTGTATTGTGCAAGCGATTCGTTACAGCGGGTGATCGACGGGAACTCACGTGCGAGGGACATAGCGCTGCCTCCTTCCTGTCGAAGATAGTGGCTGCGAATGGGTGTGGGTAGTCACAGTTGCTGAAGTGGCGGCCACAACTGCAGGTCTTGCAGAAACGAACCACAATTCTCAACCTCAGACCGGGCAAGTCAGTGGTAGACTGGTTGATATTGTCTCCGCTGCACCGGTGACAGTTTTGAGTGTCGCCGGAAAGCAGCGGAGAGTTGAATACGCAAGACTCCGCGAGCGGATTCTCAGAATGGTGGGTTTCACTACTTGAGTTACTGAAAACCGATCTGGAGCAACCCATGAACACACGACTCGTCAAGGCACTCGCGACAATTGTTCTGGGTAATGGATTACTCTACTTGTGCTTACTGGAGGCGAACGCTGCCAATAATGAAGACGATGCACGCAAGTATACCATGGACCTGAAAAGTTCCGTGGATAACAAGGTGCGGGCGACCGCGTTGCGCGAACTGGGAAAACT
>JBGTAO010000154.1:0-6630 GCA_041749835.1 Gemmata sp.
GCCCGCCGGGCTGCCCACGACGCCGGGGCCATTGGTTTCGCCGGCACCAGTCGTGCCACAGGTTGGGCCGGGTAGTTTCTTGCCGCCGCCCGCTTCGGGTGGTGCCAACCGTCCACCCCCTGAAGTATTGCTGCCAGACCCCATTCCGGGTGGCCAATCTTCGCGGAGTCTCTTCCCCGGTGATCCGGCGAACGGAGTGCTCGGTGCCCCGGTTCGACCGCAGACAGTCGAGCCTGCAATCGCTCAGCAACCTCCGAAATCTGCCACAACTCAGAAGCCGGCGACTGCTGCCGCGCCAGTCGGACTACCGGGTTATGTCCGGGTGAAGGAAGGCGTGGCAACGGGTCGCAAACCGACACTGGAAGGGTTCGACACGCTCAAGACCGCGAGTTGTCGCACCGCCGTGTACCTGCACGCAGCCGTCGCGGATGTCGCTGCGGTTCGTGATCTGGCTTCGACTCGGGGCATTGCACTGGTGGCCATCGAAACGACACCGGAGAAACTCGCCGCAGCGATCGAAGGCTTCAATACGGTGCTGGCCGATCAACCCGCCCGCCCGATTTACGTGTTCGACGACGATGGCGTTCGTGCCGGAGCTCTCTGGTACCTGCACTTCCGCACGGTCGATTCGATGAATAGCGACGCGGCTCGCATTCGTGCCCGCCCGCTCGGCTTCACCGCTGAGGGTGAGGAAGGCAAGGCCTTCGCCGTTGCGATCCAACACTATCTCGAATCACGTTAGAACGAACGAGCGGGACGCCAATCCAATTAACCGGGGTGTGTGTGCATCCCGCTGTCCTCTGCCGCTTCTACCCCGGGACCGCGCTCCGCTCAAAGTGTTTTGAGATACTCGATCACGGCTCGCCGTTCGTCTTCGGTGAGGTCGTCGCCATAGGTGTGGCCGGCGTTGCTGCGGCCGGGCTGTGCGGTGTCGTAGATCTTACGGCGCTCGATGGCGGGCAGCTTGTCGGAAGGTGGCTCGCGCAGCTCAGTGATCTTCCAGCCAATCTGTTGCTGATCGTAATCGGCCTCGTTGGTCTGAAAGCTACGGGTGAAGAGCTTTGGCCGTGCCCGCGAGTTCAGCACGCCTGCCAGCGTGGGAACGCTCCCATTGTGCAGGTACGGAGCCGTTGCCCAGATGCCATCGAGTGGCGGAGCCTGATAGCCCGGTGTCCAGCGCAATTGCTTGCCATCGACGAACCAGCCCGCCTTTTCCTGGCCAAACCACGACTGCGCGTACTCGACTCCATAGGCCAGCTCGATGCCGGCGTGCCGCTTCGGATCGGTGCCGATCTCATTCAGCGGAATGATCTTGTTCGGGTAAGTCCACTTCTCGCCATAGGTGCCGTGGCACTTCGCACAGTGATCGCTGAATAGCGCCCGCCCCTTGGTCGCCAGTGGCTGGTTGATCGCGAATGGGTACTTCGGCGGTTCCAGATTGATGAGGTACTGCTGAATGTCGCGGAATGCCGGCTCCGCCTTCACGAATGCCTGCGGCCCGGTGAGCGGGTGCATCATGAATTGCATGAGCGTGCGGACACTGCGCGAATCGGTGGCACCGGTGTGATAGATGGTGCGTTTCTTCTTCATGAGCCACCACGCGGGGACATCGGCGCAGGTGTCGTCGTGCAGGCCGAGTTCTTTGCGGGGGGTACGCAAGGTGAGATCCGGGTTGCGGAAACCCAGCAAGTAGACGCCGAAGCCATCAGCCTCGTTGGTCCCGCGAACGTTGCTGAACGTGAAGGGGAGTTTGCCGCTCAGGCCATCCGCACGCGCCATCTCCTCGAAGAGTGCCTGGATGTCGAGCGTGCTATTTCCCAGCCCCACATAGCTCTTGCCGAGAACGGAACCGCCGTGGCAGAGCATGCAATCGACGCCGATCCCCTTCCCCAGCAACAGATCAGCCTTTCGCAGGCCCATGGGGAAGCCATCGTTCGGGTACGGTGCGGGGTGCAACCCGTAGCGCTCGCGCACCGCGGCGTCGTAGTCCTGGGGTTTGGTCGTCCCGCTGTCCCACTGACGCCAAAGATTGGGGAGCGCCTTGGTGCTCCAGAATGCCGGAATGAACGCGGTTTGGGTGAGTGCCTGGTAACCCTTCTGTTCAGGCGTGGCTTTCGGCGCAGCGGCACAAGCTCCTGCCGCCGCAATGAACAGTGTGAAGACAATGAGCACTCGAAACATGGGGCACCTCGCGTTCGTCATTATTAGCATAGTCGGCGTGGGTCGGGGTTGCGATGCCGTTCGGCCTCATGCTACAGTTTCACCCCAGGGGGGCATGTATGCGCTGTGTGGTCACCGGGGCGGCCGGGTTCATTGGTTCGCACCTGAGCGAGCGGTTGCTGGCCGAGGGGCATTCCGTCGAAGGAATCGACTGCTTCACGGACTACTATTCGCGACCGATCAAGGAACGCAATCTGGCGACGCTGCGGCAACACCCGCAGTTTCACTTTCACGAAGTGGACCTTTCCGCAGGGGTTCACCCAGATGCCGTTGCGGGCGCGGAATGGGTGTTTCACCTGGCCGCCATGCCCGGGCTCACGCGGAGTTGGCTCGACTTCGATTCCTACAACCGCAATAACCTCACCGCAACTCACCGCTTGTTGGAAGCGCTCAAGGGTTCCACCACGCTCCAGCGCATGATCTACGCCAGCACGTCGTCGGTGTACGGCAAGTATGCCAGCGGCGATGAAACGCTGCCCACGCGGCCCAGCTCGCCCTACGGCATCACGAAGCTGGCAGGCGAACAGCTTTGCCGCGTGTACAACGACGAATTCGGCGTGCCTGCGGTCGTACTGCGTTACTTCAGCGTCTATGGCCCACGGCAGCGCCCCGAGATGGGCTACAACTTGTTCATCAATGCCATTCTGCAGGGGAAGCCGATCACGCTCACCGGTGATGGCTTGCAGGTACGCGGCAACACCTACATCGCCGATTGTGTCGATGCCACGATCCGGGCAACTCAGGCTCTACCCGGCGAGACGTTCAACCTGGGTGGTGGCGAACTTGTCACGGTGATCGAGGTGCTCCGGAAGCTCGAACGAATCACCGGCAAACCTGTCATCATTGAGCGTCACCCCCCGCGTAAAGGCGATCAACTGGCCACGGGGGCCGATGTGACCAAGCTGACGCGGCATGTTGGCTGGAAGCCGACAACGGGTATCGACGAAGGGTTGGCCAAGCAAGTGGACTGGCAGCGAAGCTTGCTGGAATCGCGGTGATTCAATCGGGGGGCACGGATGCTCGACTACTTGAACCGCACACTGATGCACCCGCTGATGGCCTGGCGGGCCGGAAGTCAGCACCTCCAGCACTTCCGGGAGGTGCGGCGGCGGCAGTTTGATGCCCCCGAGGTGATTCAGCAACGCCAGTTGCAAGCGTTGCAAACACAACTCTACCACGCCTACAACACCGTCCCATACTACCGGGCCGCGTGGCGTCAGGCAGGCGTTCATCCGGGCGATGTCACAGCGCTGACCGATCTCCAAGCCTTTCCGATTCTGACCAAGGCCGATATTCGCCGCCACGAACGAAGCTTGATTTCGAGCGAGTTCGACGTTGCGAAGTTGCGTGTGAAACGCACATCGGGCTCGACCGGTGTGCCGCTCAACATCTTCATCGACGAAGCGGCGGTGCAGTGGAAAACCGCCTGCACGCTCCGCTCCGACGAATGGAGCGGCTGGCGGTTGGGGCAACGGGTCGCGAAGGTGTGGGGGAACCCCGAATACCGCCAATTCGGGCTCAAGGGCCGGCTGCGAAACCACTTCTTTGATCGCGCGGTCTATCTCGACACGCTACAGTTGAACGACGACCGTTTGGCCGCGTTCGCGCGAATCATCCGTCGGCAGCGGCCCGGCCTCATCTTTGGCCACGCACATTCGCTTTATCTGTTGGCGTGCCACCTCAAGAAGTCGGGGATTCTGGACGTGCGGCCGCATGGGATTGTCTCCACGGCCATGGTGCTCCACGACTGGCAGCGAGCGGTGATCGAGGTTGTCTTCGGCTGCCCGGTCACCAATCGTTACGGCTGCGAAGAAGTGAGCCTGATCGCCAGTGAATGCGAAGAACACCACGGCTTACACGTGAATGCCGACAGCATTTACACCGAAGTGGTGCCCGACGATTTGCAACCCGGCTCGGCCGTTCACGCACAGTCCGGCCGCCTCATCGTGACCGATCTCACGAACCGGGCGATGCCACTGATTCGCTACCAGATTGGCGATCGTGTCGTATCCACTAACCGGCTGTGTGCGTGTGGCCGCGGGCTCCCGCTTTTCGACCGCATCGAGGGACGCGATGCCGATTACGTGCTGACACCCACAGGGCAACTCATTTCGGGCATCTCGCTCACGGAGAACTTCGCCCTTCTGATTCCCGGCACCGCGCAGGTTCAGATCATTCAGGAATCGCTGACCGAGTTGCGAATTCGACTGGTACCCGACGAACAGTTCGATGCGAGCAGTCGGCGCAAAATCGGCGAACTTGTCGAACAGACCTTCGGAGCGGGCATGCACTTCGAGTTGGAACTGGTCGACGCCATCCCGCAAGAACCGAGTGGCAAGTACCGCTTTTGCATCTCGAAGGTGGCCCGCGATCGCCTGGAAGCGATGGCCGTATGACGCCGCTGGTCTCTATTGTCATGGCCACGCGGAACTACGCCCGGTTTCTGCCAGAGGCAGTCGAATCGGTGCGGGCACAAACCCACGCTCACTGGGAACTGGTGATTGTCGACGACGGTTCGACCGATCCAACGCACGAGATCGTTCGGCCATGGCTGACCGATCGCCGGATTCGCTATGTCCGTTCCGATCGCCTGGGGCAATCGCGGGCCAAGAACCTGGGGGTCGCCCTGAGCCGCGGGCCGTTCGTGGCCTTTCTCGATGCCGTTGATGCCTGGGAAGCGACGAAGCTGGACAAGCAACTCACGCTATTGGTCCCAAAGCCCGAAGTGGGGGTTGTCTTCTGTCGCCGCTCGCTGATGAACGAACAGAGCCAGCCGTTTCCGCGGCGGAACACCCCCCTGCCACCTCGGGGCCGGGTTCTCGGCGAACTGTTCGTGCAGAACTTCGTTTGTTTTTCGTCGGCGCTGGTACGGCGGGAAGTGCTCTCGCAAGTAGGGCTGTTCGATCCGCAACGCGATCTGGCCATCGATTATGACCTGTGGCTGCGGGTGGCGAAGCACGCGAGCTTCGACTACGTCGATGAAGAGTTGGTTCGCTATCGCACCGGGCACGGGAACCTGTCGCAGAAACTGTGCGATCGTGTGGACACCGCGTTATCGATCATGCATCGGGCTAGCCGTCGCCTCGACCTGTCCACCGAGTTACCGGCTGAACGGATAGCTGAAGCTTACGCATCGACGTGTCGCACGCTGGGCTATGTGCTGCGATCGTCCGAGCCTGTCGCGGCCGCTCGCTGGTATCTGCGGGCGATGCGCTGGCCGAGCCGTCGCGGCCTTGCGATCCGTGGACTCGTGGCTGCTGCGCTGTCCTGGCTGAGCGGCCGTCGCGTTCCAGGAAGCGCCGAGAACGCCAGCGTGAATCGATAGCACAGGTTCAATGATTTGTGGGCGAGCGGCGACTGTGAGGTCGCCGGTAAAAAGCAATCGCACAACGACACGACTCGGTCATTACCGGTGGCCTGACAGCCACCGCTCGCCAAGACAACGGTTGAGAAGCTGTGGGACAACACTGGCCCCATGCCATGCACGCGGACCGATCTACACGGGAATCGCAAGCGTTACTTCTTCGACTTCAGTTGAAGCTGGAAGGGCTGGATTCCCGTCATCGGAGCATCATCGGCGATGCGGGTGTCGCGGAGGAAGCAATAGCTCAGCAGCCCTTCCTTATCGATGCCGAGATACCGCTTGTGGTTGTCCGGCGTTTCCTTGTCCACGAGTTTCTTGGCCTCGGCGTACAACTCATCAACTGTGCGTGCCGGTGCTCCTTCGGCTTTATGGCTGCCGATCTCTTTGCCCGTCTCCACCCATTTGGGCTCCAACTCGTTCGCATTCTGGCCGCGTTGGAACGCCACAAACTTGCGCTCCACAACCTTGTTATCCTTCACGGTCACCGTGGTGACATTCCCGAACCCCACGAATGAGGACCAGCACACCTGGTAAGAGTAATCGCCACCGCATGCATCTCGCGCCTTCTCCCACTTCGTCAGACTTTCTTTAAGGCGTTCGGCGTCGGTCGGGTCGGCCCCAAACCCGGTTGTGGCTGTCAGTGTGAGCAGGACGAGGCTGCTCAGAACCGCGCGGAAGGCGTGCATGAGGAATCCTGATGTGGGGAAGTGATCGCTGCCAGGAACGCCCGGTGCCCATCACGATGCGTGGGCTCCGGGCGAGCGATCTCGGCTGAGTGGAATGTATTGCGCAGAGGGAAGCCGGCGTCAGACCGCGTCCACATCTTTCCAGACGGTGATATCCAGCCGGGAATGCAGCGTGCACTGCTGAACCTCCGGAAGAGTCTGGTACGCCGCTGCCGCCACCGTGCCCAGTTGCGGCAGTGCCGCGAGCAAGACCGTGGGCCACTCGCGATAGATCACGAGATCATCACGTGTATCGGCGATCGGCAATTCCGCAGTGGGGATGGCACTTCGGGCCAGGTCGCGGAGCGGCGCGCCCCCGGC
>JBGTAO010000155.1:0-7887 GCA_041749835.1 Gemmata sp.
ACCACCGTGTGGTTGCCGGCCGCGAAGCGTTCGAGGCGCTCGGCCCAGCGCCGGTGAGCGGCCGCGTCGGAACGGGAACGGGCAGACGAGTCGGACATGATGGCATCCTCCGAGAATAGGAACGGATGCCCTCCACCATAAATCACCTGTCAATTACGTGATCCGCCGGGCAGGTACCGCGTTTGTGCTGTTCTTGATAAAGTCGGTAGCGGGATGTTGTCCGACCCCAACTGATCATGATTTGCAGTTCATTCCGGCGTGTCGTTGTTGCCGGACTTACTACGAGCTTCATTGCCACAAAGATCATTCCGAGCCGGAAGACTGTCACTTCACGCCGAGTTTCTTCCGGGCTTCCTCCAGTAACTTCTTCTGCTCCGGTGTGACTTCAGGATACTGGAGATCGAGCCCGCGGATTGCAGTTGTGATAATGTCCGCAATCACGGCTCGCGTGACCCACTTGTAATCGGCGGGAATCACGTACCAGGGAGCCCATTCGGTGCTCGTAGCAGTGAACGCATCTTCGTACGCGGCCATGTAGTCGTCCCAGTAGCCGCGCTCGGTGAGATCGGCGCTGGAGAACTTCCAGTTCTTCTCCGGGCGCTCCAGCCGCTCCATGAACCGCTGCCGTTGTTCGTCTTTTGACACGTTGAGAAAGAACTTGAGGATCAGCGTGCCATTGCGGACCAGGTGCCGCTCGAATGCGTTGATGTCCTCGTAGCGTTCCTCCCAGAACTTCTTGCCGATCTTTTCTTTTCCTCGCGGTTGTTGGTGACCGAGTAACTCGGGATGCACCTTCACCACGAGTACATCCTCGTAGTATGAGCGATTGAAGATCCCGATGCGGCCGCGTTCCGGCAGGCACTTCATGTGACGCCACAGGAAGTTGTGATCGAGCTCCTCCGCCGATGGCTTCTTGAAGCTGAACACCTGGCAACCCTGCGGATTCACCCCACTCATCACGTGCTTGATCGTGCCATCCTTTCCGGCCGTGTCCATTGCCTGAAGGACGATTAACACCGAGTAGCGATCGCCGGCGTAAAGCAGGTTCTGAGCCTCCGCGAGGTCTTTGAGGTTCTGGTTGAGTATCTCCTTTGAGCGTTCCTTGATCGCATCCTTGCCGAAATCCTCGAATTCGTCCGTCTGCTTCCAGCCTGGGTTGTGGTCTTTGAGGCGGAGTTTCTTGCCGACCGGCACGCGAAACAGATCAATGATTTCTTTGCGAATCATGGTTGGCGTCCTTGGATCAGTTGGCTCACTGAACGGTGTTGTCTCGGTTGGACGTTGGTACTCATACGAAGCAGCGTGCCAGGCGTGTGTCGTGTTTCAGAAGTTGCTCCACTTCAGGCATCACGTCGCGGCTCGACAACACGGTGTAGAAGTTCTCCTTGATCAAGGGAGCGGTGCGGACCGCGCCCAGCCACGCCGTACGCGAGAACGGATCGGCGGCGATGGCATCCCAAAACCCGGTCGCGTCGAGCAGTGCCGCGATTCGGTCCGTGTTCTGACCCTGGAGGATACTCATGAGGTAAGTGGCAACGCCGACTTGCAGGCCATGCAAGCGCGGGCGATCCGAGATCGCATCCAGCGCGTGTGAGATCAAGTGTTCGCTGCCGCTGGCGGGCCGCGATGAACCGCACATCTCCATCGCAATGCCATTGAGCATGAGCGAAGTCGCCAACAGGCGAATGCCTTCGAGGTCCAACTCCGGGTGACTGAGGTACGAGTGGATCGAGCCGTCCGACAGTAACGCCGCGAAATCGTCCACCGGTTCGCCCACGGCGTGGAAGGCGAGCTTCCAGTCGCGGATCGCGGTAAATTTAGCAACCAGATCCCCCACACCCGAGAGCGTCAGCAGTCGCGGGGCCTCCCGACAGACGGCGGTATCGACAATGACTCCGAACGGGAACGCCGCGGGTAACGAGCGCCGCTTGCCCCGGATGGTCAGGCTTGACTGTGGACTACAGAAGCCGTCGTTCGACAGCGAAGTCGGGACCGCGTAATACGGGAGGCGCGAGAGGAACCCGACGTACTTGGCGACATCGAGCGCCTTGCCACCACCGATCCCAACTACGGCCGTGACGCCCTTCGGCAGATCGGTAAACAGTCGGGCAGCCGATTCCAGGTCGTGCTCCGAGACCTCGACCCACGCGACCGGTTCGACGGACTGTTCCTTCAAACTTGCGGCCACGCGGTCGGGCAGGGGGGAGACCAGACCCCGACTCAGGAGGCACGCGACCTTCTTGTGCCCGCCGCGGGCGAGATAGATGCCCAGGCGATCCAGCGCGCCTTCCTTTACGCGGACGAGTGTCGGTATTGCGATTTGGGTCGGACGAAGCATATCACACCCTCCGCTCAAGAAGGATGGGGGCGATGTCGGACCAAGTGTTGAACGGGTGAAAGGGCAAGCCTTCGCGGTCGAGCAAGTGAGCGAGGTCACCGCGAGCGAACCGCAACTCTTCGGGCACAAGCCGTGCGGAATCCGCGTCCGGGAAGCCGTCGCCAGCGAAGGCGACCGTGCGACCCGCCTCCAGATGGGACCGGACGATCTGGGCTTTATCGATGCCGATCGTCAGCGACAGGAACGGCGAACTCGTCGGCAACTCCATCAGCAACCCGCTCTCCGCCACATACCGCCCGGGATTCGAATGAACCTCGACCTCGACCGCGGCTGCTCTCAGTAGGTGGTGGATGTACCAGTCGCATCCGGCCGAGGTGACGATCACCTGCCAGCCTGCAGCGCGAAGCGAAGTGACTGCCGCCGGGAGTTCGGGATCGAGTTCCATGCGATCGACAACGGCCAGAACTTCCGCCTCGCTGGCGCGAATGGAAGCGAAGTACCGCCGTAGCGCCTCAAAGTGCGTGATCGTCCCCGCCCGGTAATCCGCCCAGTAATCTGGTGTGTTCGGTGGCAGGAGCGACTCGATTGCCAGCTTGTAGAAATCGTGACGGGTCATTGTGCCGTCGAAGTCGCTCACCAGAACGCCCGGCAGGGTCGTGCTTCGTAGCGGAGTCATGGTGCCAACTCCTCCCGAATGATTCCAGGTTGTCCCGGCTCGATGTCGCGAGTTTGCCTCGCACTCTGACACGGAACGGGAGGCGCATGGGCCGAACACCACCTGGCAGCGCCCAGCAGAACGACCAATCCCCCAAGTGTGGTGACGAGAAGCATCACGACGACGTCCGGTTCGTCGCGGTAGTTCTGGGTCGCAATGAGCAACGCCGCCGCGATGTTCCGCTGCCCCGTCCCCACTCCGAGAACAGACCGGGTCGTTGGACTCGGGCCGCCGAGCAGGTACCCGGACAGGAGAGTGAGCGTCACGAATACGACACCAATTGCGACCGCGCCACTTCCAAAGGTGCCAAGCATCGAACGCAAGTTCAGCCCGATTAGCAGTAGCACAACCAGGAGCATGCTGACGTTCGATACGACTCTCACCGAAGGTCGCAGCCACGACGACCAGGATTCGGAGAACCGCTTCATCGACATTCCCGCTGCGAGTGGCAGAAGCATCGTCAGTAGTAGCGGCCGCAAGAGTGGCCACGGCTCGGCAGCTAGTCCCGGAATCATCAGCGGCAACACCAGCGGCATGAAGACCACGCTTCCGATCAACAGCATCAGCATCAACCCAATGGAAAAGGCTGTATCTCCCTTCGCGAGTTCTGCCAGCTTGGGAAGAAATGGCGCGCCGGCGGCACCACCCAGCAGGAGCAAGCCAATCGCGTACGGGCGATGCAGAGGGAGGAGTTCGGTCAGTGCATAAGCCAATGCGGGAGCGATGACGAAGTTTGCGATCAATGCGAAGAACACCAGACGTGGACGGTGCAGTGATGCGACAATCGCGCGAAGGGAGAGCCCCAGCCCAGCCGCGGCCATACAGGACACGACGAAGACCAGAATTGCCACCTTCGACAGATTGTCCAGGAACTCCGTCACCGCATCTCCTCACGAATCGGAGCCGCCAACCCCCTGGTAATCCGCGATTCCTGCCCGCTTCCGATCGACCTCGTCTTCGAAGGTTCGCCCGACTCCACGCCCCAGCAACTCAAGTTCCACCTGAAGTGCCGGCCGTCGGGCATCGGGCAACGCCTCGACCAGATGGTCAAGCATCGCCCTGAGCCGACGGTCCACTTGAAGACTCCCTTCACCGAATTGTCGAATCTCGCTCACAGCGAGTATCACGTAGTCGGGCCAGTCGGGAGTGCCGTACACGAGCCGGAGTTGTCCAGTGCGATCACGAACCTGGCCCTCGTCGAGGTAGCGACGCCCCAGCCAGAGTAGTAGATGGTGGATCTCATCCAGCACCAGGACCGCGGTCGTTGGGTCGTTGATCCCGGGCGAAAGGGCACGACTGGCGATATCGACGAGGATGCGGAAGATGAATCGCGGGTCCTGATCCATGGTTCGCTCGGCTCCGACAGCAACGCACCCCCTCAAGGCTTCTGGTGTGACCGCCCGCGCTCCGCCCCAGACCCGGAAAAGCGGGTCGCCGGTGGCGACAAAGTCCCCCACTTGCGGGACTAACTCAATGACCGAATCGGCTTCCTGCGCCAGGCGAACGAGGTCCGTGACCGAGAACGCCATGACCACGCCGGACCGCCGCGTAAACTCCACTATCACCGCCGTGGCCGTTGGAGACGAGTATTTCCTGGCAACCTCTTCTGGTCGGGCCGGATCATATGTATGTGGGTAGACTTGCTCGATGACACCCCTCCCGCGATCCGCAACAAACCGCATCATCGAGGTCGATCGCAGCCCGGTTGATAAGCGTTGGACGAAAAGGAAGAAGCCCAGGATACACAGCAGGTTGAGGAACACCGCCACGCTCACATGCAGGTCCGGTACTCGCTCATTGACACGAGAGAGAGCCGCGATCGTATATGTGTACGTGAACGTAAAGAGCCTGAGCGTGAACTTCACCCCAGGCATGGCGAACACGATTGCGATAATCCGTGGCGTGAGTTGCCCGGAAGCCAACTGCACCACGATGAGTGTTGCCGAGAGGACGAAGACAATGAATGTGAGCATTGCCCCCGCGAGCGCCCCCAGGACAGCCCGAGCACCCTCGGGACTGAAGCCGAAGATGGTCCACTCGGTTTGGCGGTCGAGTTCGCGCATCGTTGGGGCGCAGATGATCGCGGCTGCCAGCCCCAACCCTGCCCAGAGCACCAGCGAGGACCGCGCCATGTGACGCAGTCGATAGTTTTGTTCCCAGTTCAAGGCATTACTCCACTGGGGAGGGTTCGACACCCCAGATGTCTCGTGCGTACTCGTTGATTGTCCGGTCGCTGGAGAACTTCCCGGATCGTGCAATGTTGTGGATGGCCTTCGCGGCCCACGTGTGTGGATCGCGATAGACGGCCGCGACTTTCTGTTGCGTCTCCACGTGCCCAGTTAGATCGGCGAGGTGCATGTAGTAATCGCCCTTCGTCAGCAGCGTCTCACGGATCGGTTCGAAGATGCCCGGCTCATCCGGGTTGAAGTGATTGTTGAAGATCATGTCGAGCGCTGCACGCGTCTCGGGTTCGTTCTCGTAGTGCCAGAGTGGGTTGTACCAGCCGCGGTTGTCAAGCACTTGCTCGGTGGTCAGGCCGAACATGAAGCAGTTTTCTTCGCCGGCTTCCTCGGCAATCTCGATGTTCGCACCGTCGCGAGTCCCCACTGTGAGAGCGCCGTTCATCATGAACTTCATGTTGCTGGTGCCGCTCGCCTCGTAGCCAGCTGTCGAGATTTGCTCGGATACGTCCGTGGCCGGGATGAGGCGTTCCGCGAGTGTGCAGGAGTAGTTGGGGAGAAACTCGACCCGGAGTTTCCCCTTCGTGGCGGAGTCGGCGTTGACCACCCGACCAATACTGGTGATGAGCTTGATGATGACTTTCGCCAGGTGGTAGGCCGGGGCTGCCTTTCCTGCGAACAGGACCGTTCGCGGCGGCACATCGAGATTTGGGTTTTCACGCAGTCGGTTGTACCAGACGACGCACTGGATCGCGTTCAGCAGTTGCCGTTTGTACTCATGAATGCGCTTGATCTGGACATCGAACACGGTATCGGGATCGAGCGTGATTCCCGCAGACGATTTGATCCAGTCCACGAACCGTGACTTTGCACTGCGCTTGGCCGCCAGGAACTTCTTTTGGAACGCCGCGTCCTTTGCAAATGGAGCGACTTTGTTCAACAGTGAGAGGTCCGTCACCCAGCCGTCGCCGATCGCTTCCGTGAGCAACTTTGCCAGATCGGGGTTTGCCAGGAGGAGCCACCGGCGCGGGGTGACACCGTTGGTCTTGTTGTTGAACCGCTCCGGGAAGAGTTCCGCGAAGTCCGGCACGGTCTTGGTTCGCAGCAACTCGGAGTGAATCGCCGCCACCCCGTTGGTACTGTGGGTGCCGACGATCGCGAGGTTTGCCATCCGCACCTTCCGCGTGCCGCCGTCTTCGATCAGGCTCACGTTTGCCAGCATCGCCTCGTCCCCGGGGTGCTTCGCACGCACGTCATCCAGGAATCGGCGGTTGATCTCATAGACGATCTCGAGGTGCCGCGGGAGCAGCGCCTCGAACAGATCCACGCCCCACTTCTCCAGCGCTTCCGGGAGCAGCGTGTGGTTCGTGTAGGCGAGCGTGCGGACGGTCAAATCCCAGGCCTGCTCCCAGCCGAGTTTCGCCTCGTCGAGCAGAATGCGCATGAGTTCGGGAACGGCCATTGCGGGGTGGGTATCGTTGAGCTGGATCGCGACCTTGTTAGCAAGTGTCGACCAGTCATTTCCGCGTTCGCGGAAGCGACGCACGATGTCGGCCAGCGAGCAGCGAACGAGGAAATACTCCTGGAGGAAGCGCAGGGACCGGCCGCGGGGAGTGGAGTCGTCCGGGTAGAGCACACGTGTGATCGACTCGGCCAACACCTTGTCGGAAACCGCACCGAAGAAGTCGCCGCCGCTAAATTCCCCGAAGTCGAAGACATCGGCCGTCGCGGCCTGCCACAATCGAAGCGTGTTGATCGCCTTGCCACCATAACCGACAACGGGGCGGTCGTAGGGCACACCCAGCAACGACATCGACTGCCCGCGCTGCACCGTGATCTGCCCATTGTGAACCTCGAAGGCGGACGCAAGCGGTACCGACACGACTTGGGCGGGACGAGCGACTTCCCACGGATCGTGGCGGGTGAGCCAGGGATCAGGCTGTTCAACCTGGTAGCCGTTGCGAAGTTCCTGCCGGAAGATGCCATAGTCGTAGCGCAGGCCGTAGCCGATCGCGGGAATCTGGAGCGTCGCGAGCGAGTCGATGAAGCACGCGGCCAACCGGCCAAGCCCACCATTCCCGAGGCCCGCGTCGGGCTCCTGCTCGATAACCGCGTCCAACTTGATTCCTTTGACCCGCTCGAATGATTCTGCCAGGGGCGAAAGGAGTAAGTTCGCGACATTGTTGGCGAGTGACCGGCCGATCAGGAACTCCATGGATAGGTAATAGACCTGTTTGGGGTTGGCATTGTCATAGTGCTGAGTCGTCTTGACCCAGCGCTGAGCGAGCACGTCGCGGATCGCCGCCGAGAGTGCCTCAAACTGTTCGCGGCGGCCGGCAGCACGAGGATCGATGATGTGATCGAACACAAGCCGACGCTCGTAGATCGCATCGTCCTTCCCCGTGAACGCGATTGGGCCACAACCGTAGTGCTCCAAGAGTTTTGCCACCCCAGTGGGAGCGGGAGTTGCTGCTGATGTCGCCGTCTGCTTGGTGCTCATCGCTGAATCTGCCTGGTGGAATGATAGAACGAAGCTCGGGCTACGCTTTTACTGTTGGCGTGCCTTCCACTTCGCGTGGTGTTCCTGGATGGCCCGAACGATCGCCGGCCCGTCTGGGAGAACCTGTGGAATGTTCAAATCTTCCGGACTGATG
>JBGTAO010000156.1:0-11488 GCA_041749835.1 Gemmata sp.
CACACGTTGTAACCGAACCACGAGGACACCGGTAGATCATCTTCCCGCTACTGCCTAAAGGCGTTACTTCGCAATGGCCTTCGGTTCGATGCCCTTCATGCCCAGCCCCAAGTAGCCCTTGAATTCCGAATCGAACACACGCACCTTGCTCCAACTCTCCTTGTTCTCATCGATGAACCGCAAGTGGTCCGCGTGATCCTGGTACTTGTCGTGCGCGGCCTTGTTGAGGAACACCATGTGCAGCGCGACATCCCAGTCGCGGTCGTTGAGATCGCCCTTCACAGAATCGCTCAGTTCGCCCGCCGTGAAGAAGACGATTCCTTCATGCTTCACCAGATACTTCTTGCACGCATCGACCAACTTCTTGCGAGCCTCGGGCGTGCCGTCCTTCAGCTTGAAATAGACCATGTGGCCGATCATCGGGCTTTCGACCGGCTTCGGTTGCTGCGGGTCCTTGTCGTCGGCATGCAGTGCGCCCACGAATAGCGTGGCGCTCAGAGCAACAAACAAGACCGAGCGCACCGCCGTTTGAAAGAAGCGTGACATGGAGCCTCCAGGTTACGAGTAGCAGTTGTGGCCGAGCAACAGCTCCGCGGGATTCACCAGCGAATGCATGGGAAGCTCCGCGAGCCGAGCACGATTATAGCGTTGTCTAGCGGCTACTGGAGGTTGTGCTAAGAATTGTTGCAAACCGGCTGGCCGATTCAGAAATCAGGTGAACGCCAAGCCACTCGGCAGCGCGGTCGTGATCCCAGCCCGCGGCCCTATCGAACGCCACGGCTGCGGTGAAGTAAGCCGAACCCTGACCAACGAGCTTTTCACGAATGCCATGCTCAAGCTCAAGCCAGCATTCCGCGCCGGTGTCGGCGTGTTCCACGGTGGGCCAGCAAGCCATCAGCGTGGTCGGAGTTTCATGCCACACCACTTCGCCCCAGGTCCGCAATAACACTTCGCCGAGTTCGTGGAACAAGAACTCCTTGGCTGCCACCACTGAAAGCGACGCGGGGAAGACGACCTCCGCCAGGATGGGTTCGCCGGACAGGGCGATGCTAAAGCGCAGTTCGATCTCGGGGTGATCGAGTAAGGGTTCCTGCACCATCTCGTGGCGCTGCTGCAGCGTGAGGTGCGCGAGGTGACAGACGAGGCGTTCGCCCTCGCAGGCCCAGACTTCGCGATCGAGTATCCGGGCCAACCGCGTGGCAAACCGGAGTTCGGGAGTGCGGCCATTGCGCCCGGGGGCAAATCGTGTTGCTGCGGTTGGGCCGGGGCTTGGCGTATTGTCGCCCGCGATGTTGCCGATCAAGATCCATCGGCTGGCGAGCTTGGCCAGATTCACGAAGTCCGGTTCCGTTAGCTCTTCGGCTCGATCGAGAATCAACAGGGTGAAGTCGGGCTCGTGTGTCGAAGCCGCTGCAAGGGCATCGAACACGGGGTCCGAAAAGAGGCTTCCGGGAACACCCACGACGATCCGCCGCTCGGTCAAGAGTTGCCGGGCGAGTTCGGTGGCTCGCTGCTCGAAGTCGGTGTGATTTTGGCGGGCACTTTGCAATTCGTGGCTGAGCGCTGTCTGGGTGGCTTCCCAGTTGTCGCCAGTGCCGGCTGGGCTCTCGAAGGTGCGAGCCAACTCGCCCGTTTCCTGTTGCAAGCGGCCCCGCTCGGTTTGCAGTGCAGCCATTCGGTTCGCGATTTCGGACTGACGGCGCTCGATCTCGGCACGAATCCCGGCTTCCCGTTCAGACTCTGCTGTTGGCGTGAGGGCATCGGTTTCGGCCTGCAACGTTGCGACCCGGGCGCGGAGTTGTTCCAGTTCCAACTCGGTTTCGTGGATCTGCCGGTCCAGGTCCGCCTGATCGTGCCCCGACTTGGGCTTACCCAACAACCGTGCGAAGAAGCCCGGTTTCGGGGTCATATCCTCATGTTGTTGGCGTAGCGCAGCGAGTGTGTTCTGGTGGGCCTGCTGGGTGGCGATCGCGGAGTGATATTCTGCCAGCACCGGGCATTGCACTTCCAGTCGCTGTTGCAGTTCAGCCGTAAATGCGGTGCTCGGCGTGGCAACGGCTTCCCCCCGCACCGCTGCCGCGATGCTCTCGTTTTGGCGGGCCAGTTCTTCGTGCTCAGAGCAAATGAAAGCCAGTTGCTCGGTCACCTCAAGCACGCGTTGGAGCTTCGCATGGCGAGTTTCAATTGTAGCAATGGCGGCCTGGCTCTCACGGCGCAATTGCTCGACCCTTGCGGTACCGATGGCCTGGGACGTGTGGCGGGCAACCACGGGCGAGGGTCGTGCCGGGTTCTCATCTTCGGCGAGCGCCCGAACAATCGAAGTCAGCCCCGTATTGACAAGTCGTTCCGAGATCCGATCGGCGGCGTTGGCGTGGGGAGAAAGAATGAGGATGCGAGCGGACACATCGGTTTGAGCCGCTGTAGCAACAATGTGGCCAATGATCCGTTCACCTGCCGCCGGATCGGGAGCATGGAAGACAAAGAGATCGGGGCAGGCGACTGCACGAGCCACCGCGGCCGCTTCTGCAGGTGTGCAGTTGGGTAACGCGAGTGGCGGGGGTGCGAACGGCACCAGGTCCGGTTGGGGTGCGAACAGTTGAGCGAGCCAATCACGAACCGGATCGGCCGGCGGGGCGTCGGTGGTGAAGGCTCGTGGGCGTGTTGCAAGAGTAAGGGTCATGGGCGGGGAGTCGCCTCGCAGGACAGAATCGGGGTGCGTGTGGGAATACGGATCGCCGGAAGGCAAGTCGGGGCTCGTGCGCGGCGGTTGTGCCGCGCGTGGTAACTCCCGGTCGGTCATGCCGACTTCCTGGCTGGGACCGGCGACATCATCGGGGTTGGCTCACATCATCGTCCCATGACGAACAGGGGCAGTCGTGGTCCCACATTCGGGGGCATTGCACAGCTAACGATCTTCGTGGCGCGACTTGCGCTGCCGACCGCAGATGGACCTGAAACAACTCACCGGGGTTCGCAACTCCATCACGAGTATAGACGCTGGATTTGCGGGAAGCTATCTCACACCCAAATTTCACGATCAGAGTATGGGAAACCGGCCAGTTTGTGGCTGACCGATGCCAAACTCTCAGGACAGAGTCCTCGTTTTCGCGTCTGCACGCAATCATCAAGGCGTCACTTTCACGACTTCGATCATCGGTTTGGCACTCAAGGAGCGTAACACCGGTAGGAGCGGGGCAAACGAGCGTTCGTCGTGCCAGCTATGATCGGTGATCTTGATGTGCCCTGGGCCAATGCCCCCCCGCCCCAATGTCGCATCGAGTGACACCCATTGATCTCCGGCAAACACCTCGAACCACATGTGGTACGCGAGAAACGGTTTGCCGTCCTTCCCTGGAGCATAAACGACACCCAGGGCCGTCCGCGACGGAATTCCGGCGGCACGTGCCATTGCAGCTGCGAGCATGGCGTACTCGGTGCAGTCGCCGCTGAGCGTTTTCGCCACGTTGTCCGATGTCGCCATCGCTTGCGAAAACTCGAAGGCCTTCATATTGCCCTTCACCCAACGTTCGATGGCCACGGCTCGGTCCCAGTCGGTCGCGGTGTCGGCCAGACCTGTGAGCGCTTTCGCCGTCAGTGCCTTGACCGTGTCGTTGTCCCAGTTGATGAAGAAATTGCTACTCGTGAACTCCTTGCCAGGTGCCGGTTCGGCGGGTGCAGTTGCCTGCGGACCGTGACTGGCGGCAACATGGAGTTCAAAGCTCTTCGCCGGGGTGTCCAGATTCTTCACCTGTTGGCGCGATTCGTTGGCAAAGATCGTCTCGGGTTCATCGTCACGGGTCACGGTCACCTTGTAGACGACAGACGCCCGGGAATGTATTCCCGGAATTTCGCGGTTTAGTTGAATTGATTGAACGTTGAAGACCTCGACCGGCCGCGTGACGGGGGCCATGGCGGCCTCGCGGGTGCTGCGCAGAAAGACCAGCCGACCGCCCAGTGCCGGAAAATCGGTTTCCAGGAGCAACGGCTCGAATGTCACGGCATCGACCCAGGTTGTTGAAGCGGGGAGTTTCACTTTGCCGATCGGCTCCGGGCGGGTCACAAACCGGTGCAACTTCCGCGCCGGAGTGTTGGCCCACAGCACGCGAGACTCTTCACCTTCATAGGTAATGGTGCTCTGCAGCACGCGGTTGACAGTTGGGATGTAACTCAAGAAGGTGTGTGTTTCGCCCGGTTTGAGTTTCAGTTCCCGGAACAGTTGCGGTTCCCGCGCGAGCCCAACCACGTCGCCGGGCCAGGGAGTATCGCGGGCTCCTTCCGCTGCGCCATCACCCTTGATCTTGAGCGTCTTCCCCTCGACCACCCCCGTAATGGCCAGTGCTTGATCCTTGCCCAAGCCCTGTCGCATTGTGGCGATCAGCACGTCGCCGGCCGTGCCCTCAACCGTCGATTCCTCGCCCCATTGGGTGACCGGTTGGCCAAAGCGCGACACTGTCAGATTCAGATAGCGCAAGCCCACCACGAAGGTCTTGTCTTGTTGCTGCATCTCCTTGGCGGCCCAGTTCACATAGCCAATCCGCTGTCCGTCCACACCAACGGCAAACCAATAATCGAAGACGATCTTGCCGTCCTTGGTCGCTTTTGCATCCGCCTGGGTGATTGTGGGTGGTGGTGCTGCGGGAAGGCCGGTACTGGGTACGGTTCGCGGGGCCGGTAGCGGTCGTTGCGGTTCGCCGACCTGCGTAGTCTGGGTTGTGGTTGTGGTGCCTTTGCCATTCGGGCGAATGATCAGGAAGCCGTCCTTATTGCCAAGCACCTTCTCCTGGCCCAGAGATTCGGCTCCCTTTCCACCCGGTCGGATCACCAGTTTGGATGGGTCGGGTGGGAGCACCGGTTGCTGCCCGGCGACGAAACAACTGGCGGTCAGCAAGAACAGCAGTGAGGAAAGCCCGATGCGCATGGCAACCGCCCTGGTTGTTGGTGCCGATCTGGAAACACGACCCGGTGCCGATCGCTCCGACACTTTATCGACCTCGGGCCTATCGCGAGCTTACTCGTTTGTGGACGGCGTGACCATCCGGACTGTCGCCAGTTCCGTCGCAATCGGCACAAGATTGGAGAACCGAACTCCCGGATTTGCCGCCAGGTTCGTGCCACTCGGACTCGTGGTTTCGTACAATCTCAGCGGCACGGACGCCAGCGGCGCTGAACAGGGATTAAGCTCTTGCTGTAGCCCGGGTCCTCTCAGACGTCACCCGCCACGACGCGACACTACACCACGATTCACACCTTTGATCGCTGGCACCTCCAAGGGTGCTTCTCCCGGGGCGTTACATTCTGTTGTTGCGAGGGCGTTCCGTGAATCCGGACCGGCTGATTTCGCACCTATCGACCCGCCGATATGGTGCCTTTACACTCACGGACGCCATCCGTCCGTCCACGAGTTTGACCGTGCGCCCCCGGGAGGGTTACCGGGTCAAGATCTACCGGGATCGCCTGGCAGGCGTTCGCCTGCCGATGCTCTCGGCAGCGGTCTCCGCGGAACGACTTTTCGATACGTTTCTGGAACTCCTGGAACCGCTCGGCGAAATGGTCCACGTGGTTCTGGAGGGAAGCCACGGATCGGTCGCCGATCGCCATGCCGACCTGCGGCGCGATCATGTCGATCTTCCAGTGCTGCGCAGCTACCTGTGCGACTTTGAAGACCTGCTCACGCACGATGGTTGCACAGGAATTGCGGTGATGGCCACGGGGCGGCCCCTCGAGGTTCAGTTCGACGAGCACAAGCTCTTTCACATCTATGCCCCGAATTTGGTCCCGTTCCGAAAGGTGCTCCGGCAGGCTGGGGTGCGCTGCCGCAAAGAGCTGCCGTTGATCTCCGAGGCGGAACACCTGCACCACACCACCATGGGGTATGCCGAAGAGTTTCGGCAACTGGCCCAACGGATGGGTGTGGGCGATTTCGATCGTGTCTTCAGCGACGAGAGTTGGTAAGCCCGCCGCGCTCACGGCAACGGAATATTCTTGAACTCGAAGGTGACTTCATGAGTCACCGAAAGCCACTCGGTCAGGACCAGTTTCGTCGGCGCGCCGAGTTTCTTGGCCACGGGATTGCCCTGGCGATCCATCACGCCAAATGGCAATGTCAGTTTCACCGTGTTGCCATTGTTCTCAATTTTGTTGGGGCCGAAGCATTGGTAGCGGTTCCCGGTCGCATCGCTGAGTTCAAACTTCTGCCAAATCGTGTTCGCCCAGTTGTAATCTTCGTTTTGTGGGTTGGTGTTGCCGAGTTTCTTGCAGGTGACTTCCAGAAGGTAATTACCCTTGGTGTTGGGATCTTCGGTGAGTGAACTCAACTCGACTTCCACCGTGCGGCCCACAAACGTCTTGCCCTTCGCCTTGAGCGGGTCGGTAATCGTGATCTCCGGAATGGTGCCCGCGAGCAGTATCACACCCATCTTGATCTTGAGCGATTGAATCGTGGTCGCCGTTTTGTTGTCCAGCCGAGTGAGGTTCACATTGCAATAACTGTTGTGGCCGCGAAAGCTGTTGTTGTTCTGGTAATTCGAGCGGTTGTTCGGATCTTTGGGAAGCATGAGTGATCCGCCCAGTTCGTCCACCGCCGAGATCACTTCGGCCTGCGTGACCCCCAGCATCGGGTTCTTGGGCTCCGATTGAATCTGGAAGTTCAGGTTCATGCTCTCGTAGCGATTGTTTCCCCCGCCAGCGCGGGGATTGATCCCGGAGAGTTGCACGTTCTTGCTGGAATTGATGTTGGTGGCCAGGAAGCGGAACGGGCCGGCGTAGCTCACATGGGGGTTGATCGTTCCCTGGTTATAGACGCGAATGTTGTCGTCGCCATAATCTGCGAAGACCACGCAACCACCAGCGGCCGCAACCTTGTCGATCGCCACCCAGAACGGGGTGTTCTCAAACTCGAAGCTATGCTGCAGTTCTCCGTCCGCTCCGCCCGCTCCGCGGCCACCGCCGCTAAAGTCGATCTTGTACCCCGATTGCTTGGCGATCTGGTCGAGAATCTCCTTGATCGGCTTGTTCTTGATCGAAAGCGTGATCCGCTTGGGAGCCACCAATCGTTCGTAGTCCAGTTTGCGGACGAGAACCGCGAGGCGGCGCTGCACCTCCGGGTTCTCGGTGGCCAGCAGAGCCGCACGCATATCGGGGAGCGCCTGCTCGCCGAGCACGATCAGTGCGGCTCCCGCTTTCTCGCGGGTGCGGTATTCGTCGGAACCCAGATCCTTGATGAGTTGCGCAACATTCGCACTTGCGGGTTTGTCGGCTACGAGCGGGGCCGGCGGAGCGCCAACTATCCCCGGAAGTCGTTTCTCTCCCGGAGCGGCAGCCAACACTACACCGGTCACGAACAACACGGCCAGTGCCGAAACCGATGTGCGTTGCATGCGAAGCCTCGGGGTCGATCGGGGCGGTTATTCAGTTCGGAACTCAAAGACCGATTCTAGCCTAGCAGTGGGTCGGGTCCGTCTCAAGGGGCCAGGTGCGCGGCTGTTACCACTTTTGGCCAAGATTTGTTCAAGCTGATCGTGGGCGGCGTTGGTACGGAATCTCCGGACTGTGCCGAGTGGGCAAGCGTGTTGGGCGAGCGGGGTGCGCGCGCACCCCAGTGGAGACTGCGAAACTTATTTCAGTGTCTTCACGAACTCGAGCACTTCCTTCGGGTGATTCTTCGGTGTCACTTTGTCGTAGATCTTGGCGATCTTGCCGTTCTTGTCCATCACGAAGGTGAATCGCTTGGGTGTCTTGCCGGTTGGCGAACCCAGGATGCCGAGTTCCTTGATCAGTTCCTGTTCGGTATCGCACAGCAGCGGGTACGGCAGTTTCTCCTTGTCGATGAATTTCTGTTGCAGAGCCATGTTGTCGCCACTGGCACCGAGTACCACGACGTTCTCGGGGAACTCACCGATGATGTCGCGGAAGCCGCACGATTCCACGGTGCAACCCGGCGTCAGCGCTTTGGGATAGAAGAAGACCACGACCACTTTTCCCTTGAGGTCGGCGATCGAGACGGTCTTGGCATCCTTGAGCTTCAGTTTGTCGATCTGTGCGGCGGCCAGGGGCACCACGGGGAACTTGTCTCCCACTTTCACCTTGATTATGGTGTCGTCGGCAATGGCGACGGCTCCGGCCAGCGTGATGGCAACGGCAACAGCCGCGGCACGGGTCATGAAACGCAGCATACGAGGCTCCGGTACGGTGAGGGTGGGCAACACAGCGGGCGTGGGCATTGTGGCCCGCCCCACGGCTCTCGGCAAGGAGATGCTTCGTTTCGTTGCTGGCACGCTCGCAACTGGGTACAAGCAGTTTCTGCTCAACCGATTCGGTTTCTCACCCCTGCAACCTGGCCAGTGTTCGCTGTTCCGACTGATCGAACACACCGATGCTCGCTACGGAATGTTTGCCCTGTTGAACCGCCGCGATGTCATGATTCGCCTGGGGCAACGCTGGTGAGCGACCTGAACGCTCGCGGGGGAATTTGGTCGCCCGCCGCATCTCCTGGGACCGCGGTATGTCACGAGACCGCCGCATCTCCTGGGATGCCCGCCACATCTCCTGGGGGTCCGCCGCTTCTCCTGGGACCGCGGTCGTCCCGACCGCACAAAAGCAACTAACCCTGAATAGCCAACTGCGGACCAAAGGCCCGCGGTCCCAGGGAAAGAAAGGGCGGAGGGAGCAAGGGAGGAGCAGGCGGGGCCAGAGGTCCGTGGCCCCTGGGAAAGAAGACCGCGGTCGTTCGGAGCGCACTTGTGCCGGGCACTGGGGTGCTCACTCGCTCGACTCGCCATAAGCTAAATGATCGAGGCTCACTCGCCCCACTCGCCCACACGATTGTGACCACGGTCGCCACCATGCCGTTCCCGCAATTCGATCGATCGAAGCTCCGCGTGCAACCGCTCGCGAATCGCCAGCACGACCTGACACTCGCCATTCTTCAGCCACTCGAAGCGAGCACCGCGTTTGAACATCCGTCGTTGCCCCGGATCGCCGAACGCCTCCAGGAAGCACAGCAGCGAAATGCCAGCCGAATTCTCATGATGGGCGCGCACGTGCTGCGAGCGGGCTGCCAACTTCACCTCATCGACCTGATGGAGCGTGGCCTGGTGTCACTGATCGCCATGAATGGCGCAGGGCCGATCCACGACTGGGAGTTCGCACTCATCGGTGCCAGCACCGAGAGTGTTGCTCGTTATGTGTCGAGCGGGGAGTTCGGGCTCTGGGAAGAAACTGGCCGCATGAACGATGCCATCACCGCCGGCGTGAAGCGGAAGATGGGGCTGGGCGAGAGCATTGGCCGGGCGATCGCCGAGGGGTTCTTTCCGTACAAGCATGCGTCGGTGTTGGCCGCGGCATATCGGCTCAAGATCCCCGTCACGGTTCACATCGGCATTGGCTACGACATCATTCACGAACACCCCAACGCCGATGGTGGCGTTCTGGGCCGGGCCAGCTATACCGATTTCCTGATCTTCGCTGAGCAGATCCGCAACCTCGAAGGTGGCATCGTGCTCAATTTCGGGACGGCCGTCATGGGGCCGGAAGTCTATCTGAAAGCGCTGGCCATGGCGCGGAATCTGGCACACCAACAGAACGAACGGATTGCCCACTTCACCACTGCGGTCTTCGATCTGATCCCCCTGGGCGACGATTACCAGACGCAGGCCCCGAAGACCGATCCCCGCTATTACTACCGCCCGTGGAAGACGATCCTGGTGCGCACGGTCGCCGATGGTGGCGAAAGCTTCTACGTTCAAGGCGATCACAAGGACACGGTGCCCGCGGTGTGGCGCGAAGCGACCCGGGCCGGCGCGGGGCCCACGCTACCTCGTTGAACGCACCACGCAACACGGCCGCGAGGAGATCGTGATGCTCACCACGGAGTTGGTCGAACGGGTGCTTTCCCACCTCCCGCAGCGAACAATCGGCGTGCTGGGCGACCTGTTCCTCGATCGCTACCTCGATCTCGATCCGGCACTCAACGAGCCGTCCATCGAAACCGGGCTCACGGCGTATCAGGTCGCCCGCGTGCGCAGCTACCCCGGCGCGGCGGGTACGGTCATCAACAATCTCGCCGCTCTTGGTGTGGGTCGCATCTTCCCGATTGCCTTCATCGGCGACGATGGCGAAGGGTACGAACTGCGACAAGCACTGCAGCAACTTCCGGCGGTCGATCCGGTTGGTATTGTGCTGGTGCCTGACCGGCGCACGCCCACCTACACCAAGCCCATGCTGGGCACCAAGGAGTTGAGCCGCCTCGATATCAAGAACCGCCTGCCGACTTCGCTTGCGGTGCAAGAACGCCTCATGAGTTTGCTCGACGAAGCCTGGCCGCAGCTCGATGCGCTGATTGTGCTCGATCAGGTGAGTGAAGCGGAATGCGGCGTGGTCACGCAACGGGTGCGCGAACACGTGGCGGAGTGGGGAGCCCGCGACCCCGCCAAGTTCGTACTCGCCGATAGCCGCGAGCAAATCGGGCTGTTTCGCAATGTGTGTGTGAAGCCCAATCAGAGTGAAGCCAGCCAGTTCTTGCAGCGTCACGAGAACGACTGGCTGGACGCCCGGGCCGTGTTCATGACGCAGGGTTCCGAGGGCGTTGTGATTCACATGCCGCCCACCGCGAATTCCGGCTCCTGGCACACCACACGGTTGCCGGCCTACGCGGTTGCGGGGCCGATCGACATTGTGGGCGCGGGCGATAGTTGCGCCGCCGGCATCACCTCGGCCATGGTGGCAGGGCTGACGCACGAACAAGCGGCCGCCTTTGGGAATCTCGTGGCTTCCATCACTATTCAACAGCTTGGCGTCACGGGGACAGCAACCCCGGTACAGGTGCGGGCACGCTGGCGGGAGGTCTCGTGACAGAACCACCACCTGCATCAGGCTGGTTGAACCGCACGGTTCTTGGCGCGGGGCTCACCAGCTTCCTGGCCGATGTCAGTTACGAGATGGCCACGGCGATTCTCCCGGCGTTCCTCCGTTTGCTGCACCTGCCACCAGAGATGGTAGGGTTCGTGCTCGGGCTCATCGAAGGTGTCGCCGATCTGCTTTCCAATAGCGTCAAGCTCCTCGTGGGTTGGTATTCGGATCGCATCGGCAAGCGCAAGGCATTTGTTGTGGCTGGTTACGCGATCACCGGTTCGGCGTTCGGGCTCTGCGCGCTGGCGGCGACCTGGCCACTGGTTCTGGTCGCCAAGTCGTTGGGTTGGATAGGAAAGGGGCTGCGCGGCCCGCTGCGGAACGCGATCCTGGCCGATTCGGTGACGCCGGAGAACCACGGCAAGGCGTTCGGCTTCCATCGCGCCGGCGACACACTGGGCGCGATTGTTGGCCCGCTGCTCGGTGTTGCCCTGATCGCGGGCATGCCGGCTCACTGGTTCGAGTCCGCCGATCAACCGTACCGCGTAGTGTTCCTGTTCACGCTCCTACCTGGGCTGGCCGCGGCGCTGACATTTGCGTTGCTGATCCGCGAGCAACGCTTCACACCAAAGCCCGGGCTGCG
>JBGTAO010000157.1:0-5027 GCA_041749835.1 Gemmata sp.
GGTTTCCATGGTGAGCCCAAACAGATCGATACGCACGGCACGCCTCCCTTCCCGAACCCGTATGATGCCAGTGTGCAATGTAGGGTCAGCTGAGCCGTCGTGAAGCGTTAGCCCCGAAACATGATTCTGCCGAACCAACTGGATTACCCCATTATCGCGATTGGTGATCTTCATGGTCAGCACTCGTGGCTGAACCAACTGATCGCCAAATGCGAGCGGTTCCCGGAGTGGCCCACGGCGCGGTTGGTCTTCGTCGGCGATCTGGTGGACCGCAACAACCACGTCTGCGAAACGGTGGCCCGCGTCCGGGAATTGATCGCTCAAAAGCCCGGAAGCACTTGCGTGATGGGCAACCACGACCTCGCACTCGTGAAGGCGGCAGGGCTCGACGGCCCGCCCGTGCCAGCATGGGTGAGGCGCTACGCCGATCACTACGATCACATAGCAACATTTCGCAGTTATCTGGGCCGCGCGCCACAGTGGTCGAGTTCCGACGATTGGCGGACTGAGCTGCAATTGCTCCGCGATGCGATGCCTGGAGAACACCGCGAATTCCTGGCGAACCTGCCGTGGGTCGCGGAAGCCGAGGGGCATGTCTTCCTGCACAATGGCCTCTCGCCAGAACTGGATTGCCCCGCGTCGGTCCAACTGGAGTGCCTTCGGCGCAAGGTCTGGGACCGTGGCATCGTCAGCCCCAAGTTCGGCACCGAAACGGCGAGGCTGTTCAATCCCGATTATCCGGTGTGGCTGGGGGCCGATAAACGGCTCGCGGCGAATCCGCTACCGATTCCGGGAAAGGTTCAAGTGACCGGGCACCAGGTCGTTTACGAGCCCGAGGCGAACGCGGTGCGCATTCGAATTGACACCAGCGGTGGAGTGCGCGAGCCACTGACCGCGTGTTTGCTGCGCGGCCCGGTCGAGCCACCCGAGTTCATCTTCAACAATCGCTGAACGCTTCGAGATTCTCCGCATCCCACCAGGAGTGCCGATGTTGCGGTCTGTGCCAGGACGGCTGTCGGTCATGATGTTTCTGCAATACTTCGGGCTCGGTGCCTGGATCGTACCACTCACGCGATACTTGCAAACCCCCGCGAGCGACGGCGGGCTCGGGTTCACCCCGCAGCAGGTTGGCTTCATCTACATGACCTTCGCCTTCGGTGCATTGATTGCGCCGCTGGTGGTCGGGTTGCTGGCCGATCGGTGGTTCGCGGTCGAGCGGGTGATCGGCTGCACGAACGCCGTCATGGCGGTGCTATTGATGTTGGCGGCATGGTGGTGCAACCGCTTTACCGACACGGGCGCGAACCCCGGAATCATCGTGGGCCCGCTGTTCCTGATTCTGCTGGGCTATGCCGTGGGGTGTCAGATCACGCTGACGCTTTCGAACGTCATCGCGTTTCGGAATCTGGACGACCGTGCCGGGGCGTTCTGGCATGTCCGCCTCGTGGGAACTCTGGGTTGGATCGTGGCCGGCGTATTCGTGGGTTGGGTGCTCAATCCCATTTCCCCGCAGCCGCTCATGGCCGCAGCCGTGGCGACCACACTGGCGGCACTCTTCTCGCGGTTTCTGCCCCATACACCGCCGAAGGGGTACGGGCGACCGCTCGCCGAGGTGATCGGTTTACCGGCAGCGAAAATGCTGCGCGATCGCTCGTTCGTGGTGTTCGCCGCCGTGCTCTTCCTGGCAAACTTGATGAACCAGTTCTACACGCTCTTTACGGGGCCATACCTGCAGGAACTGGGCGTGCGGGTGAACCTCGGCGTGCTCGGAACGTGGTCGCCGGAAGTGGTGATGACGCTGGCTCAATGGTGCGAAATCGGCTGCATGGCCGCGACGCCGTGGCTGCTGGTGCGGATCGGACTGAGGCGATTGATGATCCTCGGTTTGCTCGGTTTCGTGCTTCGCAACAGCCTGCTCTATTCCGGGAACGCAGCGGCCATCGTGGCGATCGGTCTTCCCATGCACGGCTGGAGCTATGCCTTCTTCAGCATGGTGGGTGCGCACTTCGTGGATCGTGAGGCACCCGCTCACCTGCGCGCCGGAGCACAGGCGTTGGTCACGTTCCTCTCCAATGGTCCGGCGGTGCTGGCGGGGAATCTCTTGGCGGGAAGTGTGGTGGCCGCAAATCGAACCGCCGAGAATATCACGGACTGGAGCGCCGTTTGGGTCATCCCGCTCGCGGGTTATGCGGTAGCATTGTGTGTCTTCGTGTCGTTGTTCCGTGAGCCACCCGAGCGCACGTCGATGGGTCCGCGGCCCGAATAAACCGTTCGCGGGTTGGAGTGCTGTATGGCCACATTCTTCAAGTACAAGTCGATCGCGGATCTGGAAGCCGAGAACGCACGACTGGGGATCGACCTGCGCTTCCGCGACGACCTGAGCCCGCTGTTCGAGCCACTGACCGTGGGTCCACGCACGCTCGGCAATCGCTGGTGTATCCACCCCATGGAAGGCTGCGACGGCGAACCCGACGGCCGCCCCGGCGAACTCACGTTCCGGCGTTACAGCCGCTTTGGAGCCGGCGGCGCGAAACTGATCTGGGGCGAAGCATGCGCTGTTATCGAAGAAGGACGAGCGAACCCGCGGCAAATCGTACTGAACCCTTCCACACACGCCGACTTCGCACAATTGGTCCGCACCTGCCGCACGGCTCACCGCGAGGCCAATGGCGATGATTCCGACTTGCTCTTCGGCTTACAGCTCACGCACTCGGGCCGTTACAGCTACCGCGGCCCGATCATCGCCACGCACGACCCACTGCTGGTTGGGCGTTACCGCGTCACGACCGACACCCCAATTGCGGCGGATGATGAACTGAAGCGACTGGTCGATGCCTACGTCGCCACGGCGAGACTGGCGGCGACCGCGGGGTTCGACTTCGTCGATATCAAGCAGTGCCATCGCTATTTGCTGAACGAATTGCTCGGAGCCCGCAACCGCCCCGGACAATATGGTGGCAGCTTCGAGAATCGCACCCGGCTGGCCCGCGAGATCTTCCAGGCTATCCGAGCCGCAGTTCCCGGCATGATGCTGGCGACGCGGATCAATCTGTACGATGGCATTGCCTTCACCACCTCGGGAGTGCCCGAAGCGTGGACCAGCCCGGTGGCGAACGGTTGGGGGCTGGCAGAAAGTAACCCGTGGCAAGTCGACCTGACGGAGCCGCTGCAGTGGATCGCCGAGATGCGCACACTTGGCGTGGTGTTGGTGAATGCGACAATGGGGAACCCGTACGCTCAGCCACATGTGGGCCGACCGTTCGAGTACCCGCCGCCCGATGGCTACGAAAGCCCCGAGCATCCGCTGATCGGAGTGGATCGCCACTTCCAGGCGACCGCAAAGATTCAGCGTGCCCAACCCGATCTCGCATTAGTTGGCACCGGGTACAGTTACCTGCAAGAGTTCCTACCGCAGGCTGCGGCGGCGAACGTGCACGAAGGCCGCGTGAATCTCGTCGGTGTTGGGCGGGCGTCATTGGCCCAGCCGGACTGGGTGCGGCAACTGCGCGATCACGGCAAGCTCGACCGCAAGCGGGTCTGCCGCACCTTCAGCTACTGCACCGCCATGATGCGAGCGAAGGAGCACCCGCAGGGTCAGTACCCCACGGGTTGCCCACCGTTCGATAAAGAAGCTTACGGCGAGTTGTGGAAAGAAGTGCAAAAACTGGGCCACAAGTAACTGATGAAGCTCACACCTTACACCAGCAAGCCGCGATTCAGGAGCAACGCGAGCCCGCTCACGTAAATCGCCATACTGCTGACACCCAGCAACCCGCAGATGGGGTACGACGAATAGCCCACCAGCCACGGCGGCCCCTTGTACTCCACGAACGGCCGCGACACCTGGATGAAGACCACCCCACCCGCATGAATACCCACGGGCAACCAGTACGAATGCCCACCGAGGATGTACGCAGCACCGAGAATCATGCCGAGACCAAAGAGCCCCATCGCGGGCAGCAACAACCGCTTCTGTGGGCGAAAGAAGTGCACCGAGGCGAAGACTGCCGCGCCGATCACCAGTGCGGCCAGCATGCCACCGCGGCCGGGCAACGATTGCAGCAGTGAATCGAGCACGACTCCGCGGAACACCGCCTCTTCCATGAACGCCAGCGGGACCGGCGTGATCAGGCACCGGGCCACCTTCTTGATCGACTTCGCCGTGTCGTAGTGCGGGGCGATCTTCACCCACCCCACCATCACGTTCAGCAAGAACATGGGGCACATGGCCAGCACCGCCGAGATCAGAATGCCGATCAGGAGCGGCCAGTGCGTCGGATGCAATCGGGCCTTGTGGTACTCCAGCGGGTTCTCGCCGAGCAACGCCGGGTAACCGAAGAGCACGGCCATGAGCACGCACTGCAGCGCGAGCTTCATTCCCCAACGGACAACGGGCTTCTCGCAGCGGTGCCGCAAGGGCCACTTCGCCCACGGTTCCTTCGCCACGATCAACAAGGCAGTCTGGGCAAGCCACAGCGCCATGAACGCGGCCAGGGTGACACCCACCAGAACGACGACGCTCATGCCGCGGCCCTCAGAGAGTGCGTGGCCATCGGTTGACGCAAGACCCGCGTCCAACCCTTATCGAGCCAGAACAACCAGTCGGCGGGTGCTTGCCGCAGTGTGCCCTCGAAGTGGGTACACCAACGTTGCAAGCCGTCGCGCATGGCGGCATCCCGGTTGCCATCCCGCGGCAGTTCGAGTGGCTCCGAAAACGTGACTCGTGCCCGTTCCCGTGTCGGTGCGGCCGGATCGGTGAACCAACGGCCACCCGCGGTGATGAGCGGCGCACCCGAGCGCATCGCCAGGAGAATCATGCCAGGTGAAAGCGAAACCGTGCGACCGAACAGCGTTACGGGTAAGCCCGAGCTGCGCGACGTGAGCACATCGGGGGTGATGCCGAGCACCTGCCCGGAACGCATCACCCGGAGCATGGCCGCGATATCGCCGGCCGCAGACGCTTTCCGCGGGCGCAGCACCGTCTTCAGCCCCAAGGCCGAGTTGTACCACTGCTCTTTGATGCCGCC
>JBGTAO010000158.1:0-9716 GCA_041749835.1 Gemmata sp.
CGGAGGCCAACTCGAAGCAGTGTTCGAGGGGACCTACCAGTTCGGAGGTCATTCGCCTCAGAAGTTGCAGCGGCCAATTGACCCGGTACCCGTCCCCGCGGGGCAACCGCTCAATCCCTTGCAACCGGTCAACCGCATTACCGGAGTCCGGCCCGGTCGGCGTTGGGTGGTTCACGAAAGCAACCCACTCAGCGATGCTGTCGCAGCGGTGTTGTTGGAGCAAGTCGGTCGTGTTGGTGTGAAGCCTCCCGAGGATAAGACCGGCCCGTTGATTGGTGAAGTTCTCGCCGATCAACAGAAGCTCGATTGGCATGGCCAACTCGTGCCGTGCTGGGTGATCGAGTATCGCCGCGACGAACCCGAGGTGCGCACCTGGGTGCGAGCTTCGGACGGAAAGGTGCTTCAGCAGCAAGCGATCCGCAAAGGTTAAACGCTGACTATCGTTCGTGACGAGTAACTGCCCGACTCTTCGCCCAGCCCATCACGAGCCCTGCCATGATTGAAATCACCGACATCGCCAAGCAATACGGCCAGAAGATCGCGGTGCAGAACCTGACACTCCATGTGCCCGCCGGTGAACTCTTCGCGTTTCTTGGCCCCAATGGTGCAGGCAAAACCACCACCATCAAGATGCTCTGCGGATTACTCTTTCCCACCGCGGGCACCATTCGCATCGGAGGCTACGATCTGCGCACCGATGGCGATCATGCCCGGGCACTCATCAGTTATGTCCCGGATCAACCGTTCCTGTACGAGAAGCTCACAGGCCGCGAATTCCTTCAGTTCACCGCCGATCTGTATGCCATGAAGCCAGAGCATGCAGCGGCAAAGATCGAAGAAGTCATCGAACAGTTTCGGTTGGAAGAGTTCGTGGACGATCTGACCGAGCGGTATTCGCACGGCATGCGACAACGAACCGTGTTCGCGGCCGCGCTCGTGCACGATCCAAAACTACTCATTGCTGATGAACCGACGGTGGGCCTCGATCCGAAAAGCATCCGCGAGCTGAAGACGCTGCTCCGCCGTCTGGCCGATGGCGGCATGACGGTGTTTCTGAGCACTCACACGCTCGACATCGCACAAGAACTGGCCGATCGCATCGGGATCATCGATCGCGGCAAGCTTCTGGGATGCGGGACGATGAAGGAACTGCAGAAACTATCGAGCAGTGACGGCAACCTCGAAGACTTGTTTCTCAAGATCACCGAAGAAGTGGTGGAAGAACGCAGTGATCGTGCGGCCTCGGGACTTGTGGGGTAACACATGGGAATCGAACATCCGCCCACAGCCGACCAGGGTCGCGTGTTCCGCCGACTCCGGTTCCGGCTATTCCAGAACGGCCTTCGAGTCGCGCTCGAGAGCAGCCGGACTCGCCTGCTCACCATGGCCTTGACCAGCCTCGTTGTTGCAGCGTTCACGTTCGCCGTGGGGCTCTATCTGTTCAACCAACTGGCTGCGAACAAGATTCCTTTCAAGGGAGCGATTGTCGAGGCGCTCTTCGATCTGCTATTTTTCACCTTGGGCTCGATGCTGGTGTTCTCGACCGGGATCATCCTCTTCGCTAGTTTGTTCACGAGCCCAGAGGCGCGATTCTTGCTGTGCTCGCCGGCGCGGGCCGATCACATTTTCGCCACGAAATTCCAGGCGGCGGTTGCGTTCAGTTCCTGGGGATTCGTGATCCTGGGAATCCCGATCTTTCTCGCCTATGGCATCATCTCGGGGGTGCCGTGGTTCTATTACGCATTGCTCCCGGCTTTCCTGCTCGGCTACGCGCTCTTACCCGGTTCGCTCTCGGCGGCGCTTTGCTTATTGCTCGTGCGCTTTCTCCCGCGCAATCGCCGCCAGTTCTTCCTGATTGTTGGCCTGATCGTGGCGCTATTACTCGGTGCCTGGATGTACCGCGTGAGCCTGGGAATCAAGAAATCGTTTGCCACCAGTGGCCGCGAGGTGAACGATCTGATTGGGCAATTCGATCTGCTGCGCAGTAGCATCGCCCCGAGTCACTGGATGACTCGCGGCGTCATGGCTGCGGCGCGAGGCGAAGTCGGGCCGGCGCTCATCCCTCTGGCGCAGGTTTGGAGTAACGGATTACTCATGTTTGTGATCGCCGCGTGGATTGCGAAACGTACCTACCGCACCGCCTTCGATCGCTACTACGCCAGTGGCCGGAATAAGAAGATCTACCGAACGAGCTGGCTCGATCAGGTGATGAACGCTCTGGTGTTCTACCTCGACAAACGGACGCGGGTACTGGTGGTCAAGGACTTCCGAACCTTCCGCCGCGACCCGACCCAGTGGGCACTGCTGATTCTCTTCGGCCTTCTCATGCTCTTCGGGGCGAGCAACTTCCGACAGTACTACTCCTCCGATCTGGGTGTGCTCGACAAGTATGCGATCAGCCTGATGAATTTGAGTGGCACCGCGATCTTGCTCTGTGCCGGACTTAGCCGCTTTATCTTCCCGCTCATCAGCCTGGAAGGTCGCAAGTTCTGGATTCTTGGCCTCACCCCGCTCAGCCGCGATCAACTCCTTTGGGGCAAGTTTGTGTTCGCAGCAACCGGCTCCCTGATCTTCGCAGAAGGGCTCATTTTGGTCAGTGATGTGTTACTGGGATTACCGCTGGAAGGGTTGCTGCTTCATGCGATTGTCGTGGCAGTCGTGGCCATTGGACTGAGTGCCATCAACGTCGGGCTCGGAGCATACTTGCCCACCTTCCGGGAAACCGATCCCTCGAAGATCGTGGTCGGCTTTGGTGGCACGGTGAACATGGTCACGGGGCTCGCTTACCTGGTTGCCGTGATTGGTATCATGGCGGTCCCGTTGCATACCCATCAGCTCGCGAGCAAGGCAACAGGTCGGATCGTCGCCATCAATCCGTGGGTGTTCGCCGGAGTTCCCGTGGGGATCATTCTCGGAGTTGTTGCGGTGGTCATGTCGTTGCGCGCCGGTGCTCGTTCGCTCCGCTCGATTGAATTCTAAAGCGTACTACTCCGTGTGTAATCGGCGTAGACATGCCTTCGAGAAAACTGTTAGTGTTCCCAATGACCTCTCCCACCGCAAGGACGCGGTCACGTCCTGTACGACGGATCTCATTTTCCCTGGAGGGCAGTCCCATGCCCGTCACCCGTTTCCTCGTCTGGGTTGCTCCTGTTGCTGTTGGAATTGTTGTTTTCGCTGCATCGTTCGTGCGAACTGTTGCAGCCCCGGACCCCTCTCCGCCGGAACCACCACCCCGAGAAGCTCCGGGGTTTGAAGTGGAAGTGAAGTGTATTGACGAAAGCACACTGAAACTGAAACTGCTCGACGAAAAGCTCGAGTTCGTGACCAAGTATGGCTTCCTGCAGATCCCGGTTGCCGATGTGCGTAAGATCGAGTTTGCCAACCGCTGCCCAGCCGATGTGGCCGAGAAAATTGCGGTGACCATTTCCAAGCTGGGGCATGCCGATTTCCAGGTCCGCGAGCGCGCCAGTGCGGAACTCAAGGCCTATCGGGAACGAGCCTATCCGTACCTGTTGAAAGCGACCAAGGCCGATGATCCCGAGGTGAGCCGTCGCGCCGACGAAGCCGTGAAGTTCATCCTTTCACGAGTGCCGCAAGCTCTCTTGCAGGCCAAAGATCTCGATGTGATCTACACCGACGATTGCAAGATCACGGGTAAGCTGACCGCGCGAACACTGCGTGTGCAAACGGTCATGTTCGGGGAGCAAGTGCTACGTTTTGCCGATATGCGGGCTCTTCGCTCGGGCAGCGGATCGGTCGGCGATGAGGCCGTGAACGCTCTACCTGGGCCGGTCACGCTTGCGACCTATCAGCAGCAATATGGCAAAGAGTTGGTGTTCAGCGTCAAAGGATTCACGGCCACACCGGGTCAGCAATCGAGCGTCTGGGGAACCGATCTCTACACGCTCGATTCGAATTTGGCTGCCGCTGTTGTTCATGCAGGCTTGGCGAAACCGGGTGAAGTAGTGATAGTGCGAGTCCGGATCGTGCAATCGCCGCCGCAGTTTGTCGCGAGTTTCCGCAACGGCATCACCTCGGTTGCCTATGCGAACTTCCCCGCGGGAGCGTACGAGTTCGTGCAGAAGTAACGAAGCCGTGGTGCCATCAGGTGCAAACGATGCGATGCACCAGTGCGGTGCCCGGTGAGTTTGCCGGGCTCCGCGCCGATCACTCATCGAAGTTCGTTCAGCGTGTAGTACGCCTCGGGGTGTAGAACCTTCTCGCCCGTAGTGGCTATGATGCCATCCACGCGAATCTCGTAAACGCGCCCTTTCTTCATCCCCTCGACGGGCACCGAAAGCGTCAGCCCATCGTTCGAGAGCGACGCTTGACCAATGGTCTCGAAGCGTGTGTCTGTCTCCGGGCAACCATAGTTGCTGAAGTAGACGTAGGTGTGCGACGCCACCGAGACAGGCTTGGTGTCCTTGGTACTCGCCACGGACTTCGGATCGATTGGCTTGGTGAAGACCAGATCGTAGCCGTTCTTGGTGAGCGTCACATGATGGATCTCGAACGGCACTTTGCCTTCGTACACGATGCGCTGTAACCCGTACGGCTTGCCGCCCAACGAACCCCAGCCCCGGTTGGTTTGCCCGACGAACATGCTCCCATCCGGTGCAAACGCAATGCGGTTGACGCCACACTGTAAGCCGTTGCGGAAGGGTAAGCAGGCACCCTGGTGAACCCCGTTCACCTGTTCAAGGGCCACCCGCATGACACACGAATTGGTTTGATCGCCCACGAAGCACTGTCCCGCGAATGGCCCGAACTTACCACCCGTGGTGTCCCACACCGGTTCCGAGGCGCTCTTCCCCATGCGACCGTACGGGAACCAAATGCACGGTGGATCGACATCGGGGTACACGGGGGTGGGTCGGAGCCACGTGATGTACCGCCCGACATCGGCCCAGCGGCGCTGCGATGGGAGCGTACCGTCGTACCACATCCCGCTCGCCACCCGTTCGGGTACCTTGCCGGCAAATGGAGAATCCTTGACCCAACGCAACCCGGACTGGTGCCCGTAAAAGCTGCCCTTTTTGATGTGCTGGAGCTTGTTCGTGGCCACCCATTCGCCCTGATTGTCGGCATAGAACAGTTCGCCATCGGGAGAGAAGTTGACGCCATTGGGCGAGCGCAGTCCGTAAGCCCAGGGCTCCATCTTGCCATCGGGTGTAACCTTCACACACCAACTGCGCCAGGGCGCTTTCGCCTGGTGACCACCGCCGAAGCCGACATTGAGCGTGATGAAGAAGTTGCCGTTCTTGTCGCGTGCCGGGCCGAAGGCGAACTCGTGGTAATCGCCAGAAACACCCCATTTGTCGCAGATGGTTTCGAACTCATCGGCCATGCCATCGCCATTGCGATCGACGAGTTTGGTTAACTCTGGCCGCTGCACCACATAAACCGTGTTGTCGTCCTGTACCCACAGGCCGAGTGCTTCGTGTAGCCCCGTTGCTAACTTGGTCAGCTTGATCTCTTCCAGGTTCGTGGCCAGGGGATTGTTGACGAGCCAAACTTCGCCGCGGCGGGTGCAGGCCAAGAGCTTGCCATCCGGGCGAAAGCCGAGCCCACCAACTTCGAGCACACAGTCCTTGGGAAGCGGAATCGTGGTCACGCGGTAATACGCCGCTTCGCCGCTGCTGTTGGTGGTCGAGTCGACGCCTGCCGAAGGAGCGAAGTCGCTGTCGATCTTCTTGCGTACCTCAACCGGCAACTCGCCAGGCACCTCGGGATTCACATACATCGCCCACTCACCCGCGAGTTGCCCGATCTTGATGAGCAACTCGTTCTTGCCCTGCTTAATATCGACATCCGCAAAGTCCTGATCCGGAGAAACTGCTCGCCGGTGGTCCTCGTGGAGCACGCGCTTGCCGTTGACGAACACACTCAGCGTGTCGTCGCTTCCAAAGGAGAGCGGCAACTTGAATGACTTGGGCGATTCGAAGGTGTGGTAGAGGTAAACCACGCCATCAAGTCGATCATTGGGGAAGAGCCGCATCAGATCCATCACTCGGCCCGGAGTGAATGCCCGGTATTCGGTCCAAGCGATTTTCTTGTTGTCCTTGCCGGTGTAGCTCGCCTTGAGATCAACCCCCTTCTCGGGTGCGTATTCGGCATCGAAGCCGACATTCTCGGTGTTGTCGAATGGGCCAACGGAGTACCACTTGCCTTCCAGGTTCGGCAAACCGAAGGAAGCAAGTGTGGCTCGCACGGTGTCGGCGCGACTCCCCTTCTTGGTGTATTTGCCAGTTGGCTGGGCCGTGGCTTGCCCTGAACGTGCGGGCTGATTCCAAACCGGAAGTACTGCCAGGGCACCAACCAGGGTGAACAGTGAGGCAAGTCGCAAATGAAGCATGGGAGGAGTTTCCGGCGGGAGGGCAAGCAGGATTTCGCAGCCGGTTCTGAGCCGGCATCATCACTCAATACACCGCCATTACAGTACCGAGTCAGAAGCGATTCCACAACCGGTTGAATTCATCTGCGAAGGATGCCAGTAAGTTCGCATCGCGGCAGTCCACGATATTCTCGAAGTTGGAATTGGCCGCACCGCGCGTCCAGTTGTAGCTTCCGTTAATCAACCAGATCCCATCAAAGATCGCGAACTTGTGATGCATGTGACCGGACAGACCAGGATCGGACCGGCCACCCCGTTCATCGTCCAGCTTCACCGGAATGCCAGCTTCCATCAGTTGGTGAACATCGGAGCCCGCGTCGTGAACCTTTTCGTTATCGGTGATGATGCGGACGGTGATGCCGCGGCGATGGCTGTCGAGGATCGATCGGGTGATGCGATCATCGGTGATGGTGAAGATGCACACATCGGCGGTGCTACGGCAGGTGCTGAAGCGATGCAAGATCTGCTGCAAGCAACGCTCGCCGGGCGAAAAGTACACCTGGGAAGTGCCCGCCCGTGTTGGCTCGTTTCCGGTGGCCGCCGGGGTTGGCATCGGAGCAACCACACGCATGACATCTTCAACCCAGGCCAGTACGCGATCGGGCGAGATAGTTGTCAGCGATTCGCGTGCGATCTCGAACACCGTGTGACGAACAACACCACGATGATGATCCGTTGAAGCATTCGCAGTGAACCAGTCGCTAAAAGTCGATTTCTCACTGCCGGAGAGGCGTTGATCGGTCAGTGTGGCTTTCAAGAGTTGAGTCAGTTCTTCAGTGTTCATCGTGCGATCCGCGCCGGGTATAGTTCAGGGAGGTCGATTGTGACACCGAATGAGCGTGAGGGCAACCCATGCCAGAATCAACACTCTTGACGCTGCATGCCGTCCGCGAGTGGGTCGATGATCATGTGATCGGCAAAGGTCGCCCGTACGCGGATACGGCTGTGATTGGCGCACTGCGGGACACCAAACACAACACTTTTGTCGCTTTAGTTCGTGGCAGCCGAACCCGCCCGTATCAGGTCACGATTCACTTGAGCGCTCTGCACTGCGCTTCCACCCAAAGCATGATCCAGCAGGCCCACTGTGAGTGCCCCGTGGGGCTGGACGGAAAGTGTAAGCATGTGGCAGCAGTATTGCTGGCCGTTGTCGAAGACCCCGCTCGGTTCCTGGACGTGACGGAACGCTTGCAAAGGCTCGACACGCTTTCGCGCGAGGAAGCAGTTCAACTTGTCCGGAGACTTTTGACATTCGCCCCCGAACTCACGCCGCTACTGGCAATTCCGCTACCCGGATTTGTGGATGGGTCGCTCGATCCCGCGTGGTTCCGTAGCCGTGCCCGTGAGGTGGTTCAGAGCCTGCGCTTGCATGAAGACCGGGCGGAAGAAGATGTGATCGAGGGGTTGTTGCCATTGGTCGAGCTGGCCACGGCCTACCAGGAGCAAGGCGAGTCCCAGGCCTATCACGCGGCGATTGAAGGTGTCGCTACAGCACTCAGGGAATCGTCGTTGAATCAGCAGGGTTTGGCCAGGGCGATGGTTGCGTCCAAGCAAGCCAGCAACTGGGACACTCTCGTGAAGCGACTGGAGCTTCACGAGGGCGATGCGAGCCGGGAGCCGCCGTTCTAGCGCCATCCGCCACGTTCGTGCGGACTCACACCAGGAAAGATTCCCGGCAAACGTGCTTTACTTGTCGCGCCGAATGCTCCAGTCCGTCATCGATTCCAGAATGGTCCGGCATTCCCCGCGCGGGAGGCATTCCAGTTCCTGGCGGGCGGTACGTGCGAACTCTTCGGCCTTCCAGCGGGCGTAGGAGAGCGATTGTGTCACTTCCAGTGCCTGGAGCACTCGCCGGCCAATTCCGGGTTCGGCATTGCGAATGGCAGTGCGCAGCGATTCCGCTTCGACTGCAGGTGATCGGTTAAGGCAGTGGATGATTGGTAGCGTGAGCTTTTGCTGTTCCAGATCCGTGCCCAGAGTCTTGCCCGCGGTCTCTTCGTTCCCAAGCAGATCGAGCAGGTCGTCGGCAATCTGGAACGCGAGACCGAGGTTCAGGCCAAAGTTCGCAAGACTGGCGACCACGGATTCGCTGGCACCCGCATAGATCGCCCCAAGGCGGCCACAGCATTCGGTGAGTGCCGCGGTCTTGCCGTCGATGATGGCGAAGTAATCCGCTTCCGTCAGGTTCAGGTTGCCCCGTTCGGTGACCTGGCGTAATTCGCCCGCACACACACGATTGGTCGCCTCGCCAATAATCTCGCAGGCCTGCCGATCCACGCGGCTGGTCAGGTGGAAGGCATGGGTGAACAGCATATCGCCCAAAAGAATGCTTACCTTGTTGCCCCAGCCGGCGTTCACCGTGGGAACATGCCGCCGCACCTCGGCTTCATCGAGGACATCGTCGTGAACCAGCGTGGCGGTATGAATCATCTCCACGGACGCCGCCAGGATATGGTGGTGCGGAGTCACCGGCCCCAAGGCCCGAGCGGTAAGCAGCAACAGGGCCGGGCGAAGCCGCTTGCCGCGGTAGTGCTTGAGGTGTTGGATCAGTGGCCCAAACGGCGACTTGTAACCCGCGAGTGTCGCAGAAAAGATGCGATCGGCTTCTTCGATATCGTGTGCGACGGGTGTCACGGTGAGCCCCGGCGTCCGGACCGGTTTGCCCGAGAACGCAGAGGGCGGAACAGTTGTCATAGCGGTTCCCATCGGTCGGCCTCCCACTTCCCGGTGCGGGCCGCAACCCGGAAAGCATACGCCCAAGGTGCCGACCGTCAATTCGGAGCTTCATCGCGAACGAAATGTCCGCTGTTGCCCCCGAGCTTTTCATCCAGCCGAATCGACTCGACCACCATGGCCCGGTCGATGGCTTTGCACATGTCGTACACCGTCAGGGCTGCCACGCTAACCGCAGTCAGGGCCTCCATTTCAACACCCGTGCGGGCAAAAACCTTTGCGACCGCCTCGATTCGCAGCGTCGTCTCGGCAGGATAGGTAAAATCCAGCCGAATCGAGGTCAGAGACAAGGGGTGACAAAGCGGAATCAACTCTGCGGTTTTCTTGGCCCCCATGATGCCCGCAAGCCGAGCGACCTCCAGCACATCGCCTTTGGAAAGTTGCCGATCCCGGATCAATTGCAATGTCGTGGGCTGCATCCGCACCACGGCCGAAGCCCGAGCGAGCCGCTCGGTTTCAAGCTTGGGTCCGACATCGACCATGCGGGACGCCCCAGATTCGTCGAAGTGTGTGAGCGTGGACATGTTTACGGCTTTTCCGGGGGAAGTAGCTTGGCCGAGCGGCCCACCGAAGGGCTGGGTGGTGGGAG
>JBGTAO010000159.1:0-4692 GCA_041749835.1 Gemmata sp.
GTGGGGGGGGGGGGGCTCCGAACTGGGGCTGGGCACCGCCGCCGGTCATGATTGGCCCGCAACCCTTCATACTGGCGAATAACAGCGTGCCTGCGGGCAATGGCAATGGCGTCGTGGTTGCGGCTGCAGCGCGACCGGCCGAGCGGCCACGGCAAGGCGACTTCCTCGTGATCAGCCCGAAGAATATCACACAACAGAACGAACTCCCGCCGCCGGGTCGCCTGACACCCGAAGTCACGCATGTTGCGGCACTCACACGCCCTGCCATTCCGAGCTTCAAGTTCGATCCGTTCGCCGTGCGCATTCTTGCCAAAAGTGAGGAGCCGAGCTCCGATCCGATTGCGGAGGCGGTCCGCCTCATCAAGCTGGGGCGCAGTGCGTTTGAAACCGGTGAGTACGGGCTGGCGGCCGAGCAGTTTGAGCGGGCCAGTGCGGCCGATCCCAAGAATGCGCTGGCCCCGCTGTTGAAGGCTCAGGCGTTCCTTGCAGCGGGCCGCTACGCCGATGCGGTGGCTGCCATTCGCGTCGGTCTGGAGCGTGATCCGGCACTTCCTACCACCGCGTTCGATCCCAAGGAGTCGTACGGTTCGAACCCGGGTCTGTTCGACACACATCTCGCTGAACTCCGCCGAACCGTGGCCGACAACCCCGGTGCCGCATCGCTGGAATTCCTGCTCGGAGTGGAGTTGTGGTTCATTGGCGAGAAGGCAGAAGCACGCAAGTGGTTCGACCTTGCCAGCAAACGGCTGGCCGCTCCCGGGCCGATCGCATTGTTCAAGTGATAGTAATGCCCCGTGCAGTTTGCTTGCTCCGCCGTAAAATGCCCCGGCGGGTCGTCGTGGCAGTGTGCCGCGTTCCGAGTTCCGACACCGCATTCCGTAGTTCGTAGGCCATACCCCACACGATGCTTCTACTGTCTTGTACCAACCTCTCTCGGGGATACGACGCGAACCCGCTGTTCGAGAATGTGTCGTTCGAGGTTCACACGGGGGAACGTGTCGGATTCGTTGGCCCGAACGGGGCGGGCAAAACCACCTTGCTGCGCATCTTAGCCGGGCTCGACGAACCCGATTCGGGAAAAGTGCAACTGCACGCGGGGGCACGCCTCGGGCTGCTGCAGCAGGTCTCGGAGTTCCCAACGGGTCGCACACTCTTCACTGAAGCGAAAAGCGCGTTCGATGAACTGCTGTCCACCCAGAGAGAGTTCGAGCAGGTGGCCGAGGAGCTTTCCACCTGCACCGAAGAGACGAAGCGCAAGCAACTCAGTGCCCGCTTCGATCGCCTCACGGAGTTGCTGCGCCACCACGATGCGTTTGAACTCGATCACAAAGTGGAGAACGTGCTCACCGGGCTGGGCTTCAACCCCGCCGACTTCACCCGCGAGGTGAAAACGTTCTCGGGCGGGCAGCAACGACGGCTGTTGCTGGCCAAGCTGCTGCTCTCCGCACCCGACATCATGTTGCTCGATGAGCCCAGTAATCACCTCGATATCGACACCACCGGCTGGTTGGAAAACTACCTCGCCCAGCAACCCGAGGGTATGCTGATTGTCAGCCACGATCGCTACTTCCTCGATCGCGTGGTGAACAAGATCTTCGAGTTGCACCAGCGCACCGTCACGAGCTATCCGGGGAACTTCCGCCAGTACATCCGCCTCCGCGACGAGCGTTTCGATCGCCAGCTAAAGGAATACGAGTCGCAACGGGAGTACATCGAGAAACAGGAAGAGTACATCCGGCGGGCACATTACGGGCAGCTTGCCAAACAGGCACAATCACGCGCGAAAGCGCTCGATCGCATCGAAGTGCTCGAAAAGCCGACCAAGGTGGCTGGCCCCCACATCAAGTTCAGCGAGGTCACGCGGAGCGGCGACAACGTCTTCCATGTCGAAGATCTGAGCAAGCGCTACGGGGACAAACTGCTGTTTCAGAATCTCAGCTTCGATGTGCCGCGGGGCAAGCGGCTGGGAATCATGGGCCCCAACGGTTGCGGCAAGACCACACTCTTGCGCATCCTGCTGGGAGACGAAGAAGCCACTGCGGGGTTCGTGCAGCGTGGGCATCTCGTCTTCCCGGGTTATCTCGATCAACATCTCGCCTTACTCGATCCCGAGAAGAGCGTGATGCGGGCCGTCTGGCCCGACGATGAACCTGAGCACACCGAGCAAAAGATGCGGGATCTCCTCGGCAGCTTCGGCTTGCAGGGCGAGATTGTGGAACAGCCGGTGAAACAACTCTCGGGCGGGGAGCGCTCGCGTTCGGCGCTCGCCAAGCTGACCGTGAACGGGGCGAACCTGTTGATTCTGGACGAACCCACGAATCACCTCGATATCTGGGCGTGCGATTCTCTCGAAGAGGCGATTCGGGTCTACGAGGGGACCGTGATCTGTGTCAGTCACGATCGTTACTTTTTGAACCGAGTGACCGACTTGCTCATTGTCTTTGCCAATGGCACCACGGAAGTGGTGTACGGCAATTACGACACGTACGAACTCCTCCGACAAGCGCGATTGAAAGCGACTTCCACCGGTGGCAGCCGACGGGAATCGGTCGGTCCCGACAAGGCGAATGCCGGGCGATCGGGTGCCGCGACCGAGGCCAAACCCGCCAAGCGAAAGCGGAAGTTCCCGTATCGCAAGGTGGCAGATCTGGAAGCAGATATTGCGAAGACCGAGAAGAAGGTCGCTGAACTGGAAGCGGCACTGCAATCCCCGGATGTTTACAAGGACGCAAACCGACTGCGCGACACAATGGCCGAGATTGAGAAAGCCAAGGATTCGCTGGCTCAGTTGTACCAACACTGGGAAGAAGCGGTGGAATTAAACGGCTAAGTGAGCCGCCATCGGTTATGAGTGAGTGCGAATTGCATCGTCGTTTCGGTGCCGGGGTTCACTGCGCGGCTCTGGCACTTGCATCGTGAAAAGGAACCTCACCATGTCTGGCCCCACGCTCGCCGAAGCGACCGACCGGTTCCTCTCGGTCATCGAAAAGCACCAGAGCTTGCAAGAGCTTCAGGAGGGAGCCACGGGGTTGCACGCACAACTTCCCGGTGCGACCAAAGAAGAACTGGACGCGGCATTGCAACAGTTGTTGCTCGCCGTTGAGACGGCACAGACGGTGCCCGCGGGTTCCGTGGTGCTCACCTGCGGAGCGATGGTGGAGTTCGGTGGCGATCCCGAGATCTGTGGGGCCGCGATCCTGAATCGGCTGGCTGCGGTCTTACGCGGTGTGGGTGGGTTTCTCGAAGAAGTGGATCGACGGGCCGAGGTGCAACCGGACGAACACCCGGATCGCAATCAGCTCATCAACCAACACATCAACGATATCCTGGAATCGAACCCGGAGTTGGCCTGGGCCTACATCGCCCAGCAACCGACCACGCTCGGTGCGATTGCCCACCTGTCGCGCTCCACGCAATTGCGGGCGCTGGCACGATCACGGCCCGAGTTGCTTCAGCTTTCCGTTGGCCAGGACAATCATAACGGACAAACCTCGTTCCTGACTGCTCTGCTGCGGGTACTCGACGACGAGCGGCTGATCGTGTTGCACCCGGCAGAACAGAAGGGCTTCGAGGTTCGCATCAGTGGTATCGCGGACAACTTTCAGTTGCACATGCTCCTGATGGGTTCGCTCATCGGCGACCCGCAAGAAGGATGGCTAACCGGGCAGAAACCCGACCCCGCGTTGATCGCGGTGGCTCGTGATGCTGCGGCGCTCCCGGAACGCAAAGCGATGACCGGTGCATTCAACCTGTGGAACTGGCCGGCGCTGCAGCGTGATGGCACTCTCCCCGATGGCACTGCGAACGGGAATTGGTGGATCTGGAACGAAGGTACCCCGGACGAAATTCGCGTGTTCGAGAATGTGCGAGTCGTATTACTTGGCCCGCCACCCTATCCGAGGCACTGGAACGTGGAACGGCGTTTCCCACGCATGCCCGGGGAACTCGAAGTGCAGCATGTGTTGCCGCCGGATGTGGTCCGCGATTGGTTGGCACGCATCGCGGCAACACCGCGGCCCGCTGAACCCGTTGCCTGATTCGTTGCCAGTTCGGCTTGAAAGGCACCGGGGGTTCCGCGTCTAATTGGGTAGCCCGTCAGGGAGGACTCGCACCATGTTCACCCGTTTGCTCGATCGTGTCTCCGATTCCACGGCAGTGATCCCGCCAGCGACCCGACCCCGGGTGACTCCGGACGCCGGATACGATGCGCGTTCCCGACTCGTGCGGCTACGCGAAACTTTGCGTGCTGCGCTTCCGGTCAACGAGCCGAACCGCTGGTGCGAGCCCGCGCTGTTCTTCTTCGATCCTCGCCGGCAAGCCGATCTTGAGACGGTGCGGCCTGCGGCTGCTGAGATCGCCGATGAGCGGCTTGCCGAGTCGATCGCGGCGGAGCTACCGGCATTGAATCAATCCGTAGATGTTCGGCGTATGGCCCGTGCAGTCCCAGGCTTACACGCTGCGGCCGAAGCCGTGAGTCGCATCTCGCCCCGGGCGCGGCAACTTGTGGACTTGCTCCAGGTCCCGGACGACGAAGTCGTTCTGGTGCTCCAGCCGGGCACGCGCCAGGGCGTGCGCTTCCGGGTACGTGGTGTGGCCGATATCGGGCAGTTCCACATCCTGCTTGCAGAAGCACTGGGGCAATTCGGTCAATTCCCGCGCTGGCCAGAACGGATCGTGGCGGCCGCTCGTGAC
>JBGTAO010000160.1:0-2610 GCA_041749835.1 Gemmata sp.
TGCTCGGGTGTGAGTTCGGGGCGTCGGGTTTTGGGTGGTCGTCGTGCCATCGGGCGGCTCCTGCCAGGAGGAATTTCTGACTCACATTCATCCTCCTATCCTCCCAACGAAAAAGCCACCGACTTCCGTGACGCCCACCCCCCGCTTCCAGGAGTTCAATAGGGGTAGTTGCACATTCGGATCGGGTGTGGTTAACTGACCATCCCCCAGGTTGCGGGATTCAGCCATGCCTCCACGACATCTTGCCACGTTCCAATGCGACGTCACACCACCGGTTGGTCACCCACTCTGTGGCGGGTGGATTCTTCCCGTGCGCGGGGTCGACGATCCTTTGGCAGCAAAAGGTATCGTGATACTGGGTGAATCGAAGCCAATTGTGATCTGTGGTCTCGATTGGACGGGACTTCGGAATTCGGCTTTTCGGGTCTGGCGACAAGCCCTCGCAATAGCTGCTCACACCACACCAGAACACGTGGTGCTCCACTCGGTTCATCCGCATAATGCTCCGTTCGCGGATCTGGAAGCGGAAAAGCTGATCGCGGCGGCCAACAGTGAGAGCTCGCTAGATCTAAAGTTCTACGAGGATTGCGTTGCTCGGTCCGCAAAGGCACTCAAGGCTTCCTTGTCGAAGGCTGTCCCCTTTACGCATGTCGGGCATGGATCAGCCGAAGTGAAGCAAGTTGCCTCCAATCGCCGAATTCTGGGTGCAGACTCACGAGTGAAGTTCACCCGAACCAGTGCCACCACCCGAGCGGAGATTCGCGACGAACCCACGGGATTGATCGATCCGCTCTTACGCACGCTCAGCTTCTGGAACGATGCCAAGCCACTTGCGTGTCTGAGCTTCTATGCTTGCCACCCGATGAGCTACTACGGAGATGGACGGGTCAGCGCCGATTTTTGTGGACTGGCACGCGAAAAGGTCGAAGCAGACACTGGAATCTTTCAAATCTATTTGAACGGTTGCGGCGGAAACGTGACGGCAGGCAAGTTCAACGACGGTTCGAAACAGAATCGTCTCAACCTCCGCGATCGCATATTCACCGCGATGTTTGCAGCAAGCAAGGACACACGCAAGATTCCGGTTCGCTCGATGGATTGGCAGTATCAAGCAGTCAAACTCCCGCCCCGCAAAGATGCAAACTTTGGCAAAGAACAGAGTCGGACACTCCTGAATGACCACAAGGCTACAACGGCCCAACGTAACAACTCGGCGTTTCAAATCGCATGGTTAGAACGGGTCAGCACACCGATTGAGATCTCTTGCCTGAATGTGAACGGGGCGGTTTGGAATCTGTTCCTGCCGGGTGAAGCGTTCATCGAGTATCAACTCGCTGCAGAGAAGCTCCGACCACACGATGCAGTCCTGGTGGCAGCGTACGGAGACGGCGGGCCGGGATACATACCTACATCCAAAGCATTTCTCGAAGGCGGTTACGAACCGACGGTCGCCCTGACCGCACCGGAATCCGAAGAGATTCTGCTTCAAGCAATCAAGAAACTCCTGCAGGCATAGGACCGAAGGAAGCACCACTCATGCGAGCACTCCCAATCTCGGTAATCCTGTTGCTGCTCTTCACCACCACTGCCATGGCGCAGCCAAGCTATGAGGCGGGGGTAGCAACCAAGGTAATCACTCCGCAGAAGCCACTCTGGATGGCGGGCTACGCAGCGCGAACGAAACCTGCTGAGGGGAAGCAGCACGAGTTGCACGCCAAGGCCTTGTGCTTTAAAGACGACATGGGGCATCGACTCGTGCTGGTGACGACGGATCTGATCGGGATTCCACGCCAACTCGGAGAGGATGTCGCGGCTGATGCCCTCAAGCAATTTGGAATTGCGCGCAAAGAACTGATGCTGACCGCATCACATACTCATTGTGGCCCCGTGATCCGGGAAAACCTCATCGACATGTATCCGCTCAGTCAGGAACAGGAAGAACAAGTCCTGGCGTACAGCAAGCAATTACGCGCGAACCTTGTGGAAGTGATTGGGCTGGCGCTGAAGAAGACTCAGCCTGTGGAGTTGCTGGTGGGGCAGGGCCGTGCGACCTTCGCCATGAATCGACGGGAAGCTACCGGCACCGGCATCATCAACGGGAAAAACCCCGCTGGTCCGGTTGATCATTCTGTGCCCGTTCTGGTTGTTCGCGGCAACGAGAACAAACTACTGGCTGTCGTGTTTGGTTACGCTTGCCATAACACCACGCTTGGCTTCTACGATTGGTGCGGTGATTACGCCGGCTTCGCGCAGCTTGAGATCGAAAACGCTTTTCCAGGTGCCACGGCTCTCTTCTGGGCCGGCTGCGGAGGCGACGCCAATCCACAACCGCGCGGTACGTTGGAGCGATGCCAACAGCATGGGAAGGAATTGGCGAAAACCGTTACTGAGACTGTGAAGGGGAAGTTGCAGCCGATCACGGGTCGGTTCTCGTCTCGGTACGATACAGTTTCGCTCAAGTTCCAAACGATCCCGACCAAGGCACAATTGGCTGCGGACACGTTGAGTAAAAACCTCGCATTGCAAAAACGTGCGGAGCGATTGCTCCGAGAACTGGAAGTGCGTGGCATGATCCGAAAGACTTACCCTCACTACCCGGTTCAGATTTGG
>JBGTAO010000161.1:0-3915 GCA_041749835.1 Gemmata sp.
TGCTCGGGTGTGAGTTCGGGGCGTCGGGTTTTGGGTGGTCGTCGTGCCATCGGGCGGCTCCTGCCAGGAGGAATTTCTGACTCACATTCATCCTCCTATCCTCCCAACGAAAAAGCCACCGACTTCCGTGACGCCCACCCCACCGAGTTCTCGTGGAGAAATGCCGGACATATCTCGGAAAAGGATCTGCTAAACTAATGAGTAGCTGCGCGGGAACCGCCCAACTTCGGAGTTGCTCGATGGACGCTGCTGTTCGTGCCCCCTGTCCGAAATGCCGAACGGTGTTGCGGATACCCACCCAATGGGTCGGCCAGGCCGTAAAGTGCAAGAAATGCGGTACCATTGTGCGTTGTCGGCCAAAGAACGACAGTGCACTGCCGGGTAGCACCGGTACAGGCGAAGCAAAGCCCGTGGGCGAGGCCGCGCCCGCACAGGCGTTCGACTTCTCGGACCCGCCCGCCTTGGACGAAGGCGACTTCCGCTTACCCGAGACGAGCTCGCCCGCAATGCCCGAGGCACAGCCGCTGCCGCCAGGCTACGTTCCACCCGGTTATGCGTACCCCGCTCCACCGGCTCCGGGATACGTTTATGGCCCACCGACCGGGTATCCGTACCCGGCTCCTCCTGCGGCTCATCCGTATCCGGTGCCACCGGGTTATCCGCAGCCGGGAGCCTCTGCCGTGCCGCCGGGCTATCCGTATCCCGTACATCCTGGCGTTGTTCCCCACCCGGCACCGGTTGTCGTTGCTCCCGCTTACACTCCTCAACCGGTAGCGGAGCCGCACCAGAACTACTTTCAGACCGAGACACCGGCATTCCGATCAGGTCAACGCTATCGCCGGTCCAGTGGCAAAAGTAAATGGGCCTGGATGGGCTTCTGCTTGTTTCTGACGGCTGGACTGGTAGCCGGAGGCATTTACGGCCTGAAGTTCCTCAATGGGGATGGAACCGCTACCAACGGCCCCGAGATCAGCCGCAACGGCGACGGATCGGGAGAAGTGACGGATTCGGGCACACCAGCGAAGGCTGGCCCATTCCCGCGACGGCTCCTGTTCATGCACATCAGCAAGTACATGTATCTGAATCCCTTGACGGCCACCCAACCGGGCTCTCCCGATCGCACCAAGTCCGCGGCACTGCGCATGGCGTACGAATGGCGGGTGCCAACGGACAAGGACAACAATCAGGTCTTCGTGCTCTCCGATACGGCACCACCACTGGACCTGCAAACCCCGATGAAGAACGTGGTGATGGGTACCTACCAGCAATTCTTCGAGACCAGCAGGCCACAGGACCGGATCGTCGTTTACTTTGGCGGGCATGCGGTCGAGAAGGACGGCAAGGCGTTCCTGGCACCCATGGAAGCCGAACCGGACGACGTGGCGACATTGATTCCACTGGACGAGTTCTACGCCAATCTCACGACCTGCAAAGCCACACAAAAGGTGATGATCTGGGACGTGTGCCGCTTCAACCCCGAACGCGGTCGCCAACGCCCGGGGAGTGAACCCATGACGGAAACGCTGGCCAAGGCACTACTCACAGCACCGCCCGGTGTCGAGGTGGTGCTGACATGCCAGCCGGGTGAAAACGCCCTGGAGTTCTACAACCTCCAGATCGAGCCGACGGTGAATGCCCCCAAGTACAGTGGCAGCGCGTTTCTCGAATCGCTGAAGTATGTGGCGAACAAAACCCAGACAGATGCGAAACCACCCACACCAGCCGATCCGATTCCGATCCAGGACTGGGTACCGCTTGTGGGGAAACGTGTCACAGAGTTGGCGACTTCGCCCGTGGTGGGGCTTCAGCAAACCTTGAAACTCGACGGAACGATGCCAACGAACCAGGTCCTGTACTCGGCTCAGGAAGCGCCTGCCAAGCGTTTCGAGTTCCCCACGATTCCCAAAGGTACGGCCGTAGCCGAGATTCGTGCGATCGAGCAGGAGTTTCTGGTTCCACCCATCCGCACCGATCTCGCCGATAGCGGACTTGCCGAGCTACCATTCCTCGAATCGGTGATGAAGGACTACAAGGCCGATCGACCCTTGCAGGAGATCGAGAAGAACCCGGAGAAGTTTCGGCTCCGCACGAAGACACTGGCGGCACTCGAACTCATTCGCTCGACCTGGAACACCAAGCCGAATGCCAAGAGTGTCACCCAACTGCGTGAAGAATTGATCGCACCCATCACCGATACCAAGAAACGCGAGATCCTTCAGGATCTCGACACTTGGGCAGAAGGAATCGCGCGGTTCGAGTTGATCGATCAAGATCTCGACACCCTGGAATCGCAACGAGATTCCGAACCGAAGCGGTGGCAGGCGCATTTCGATTACGCCCGCGCCGCCGTGAAAGCCCGACTGGCCTTCATGAACGAGTACAACAAGGTGATGGGTGACGCGCGCACCGAGTCGCTGCCTTCGCTGGATATGAAGCTCGGACAAGATCGCTACAAGCTGGTTTCATCGGAAACCATTAAGAACAAGAAGGGTGCAGATCAACTCGCCAAGGATGCTCGAGAACTTTACGAGAAGATCATCCTGGAGCACAAAGGGACACCCTGGGCCATGCAGGCCAAACGCGAGAAAGCATTCTCGCTGGGCCTGGCCTGGCGACCTGCCACAAGCGGCAAGCCGACGGATTAACTGCCCACGCACGAGTTGCTGGAATCGCTGATTGCGTGGCGGGGAACCAAAAGGTTATGCTAATAATCCCGCCAACCTGCCTGTCGAGGCTCCGCTGTGCAATACCGCTCTCGCTACATTCCGCTTGTTGGCGTCCTCGTGCTGATCGCGGTTCCCAACCAGCGGATCGGTCCCGGAGCGCAGGCGGATGAACCCGATCCCGCTCCAGGCATGGCGGAAAGCGCGGCACTGTTCAAAGCTCACATTGGTCCGCTGCTCAAAACCAAGTGTTTGCGTTGTCACGGTGGGAAATCCACCGAAGGTGGGTTGAACCTCGCAAATCGGCAGTTGCTACTGCAAGGGGGCGAACATGGCCCGGCGGTGGTTCCCGGTACAGCCAACAAGAGCCTTCTCTACAAGCTGGTCGCACATCTGCAGGAACCGCATATGCCCGAAGGGGGCGACAAACTCCCGGCCAAGGATCTTGAGCAACTTGCACAGTGGATTAACCTGGGGGCTGCTTACGACGCTCCCTTGCTGGTTGGTGATCTGAAGAGCAATCCCCTCCAAGCGGGCTCGCACTGGGCGTTCCAGCCGTTGCGTCGGCCACGGGTGCCCGAATCGGCTGCGCCATCGCGGATACCACGCAATCCAATTGATGCCTTCGTTGAAGCGAAATTGAAAGAACACGGACTGACCCGGAACCCGGAGGCCGATCGACGGACGCTCATCCGGCGACTCAAGTTCGATCTCGTAGGCTTGCCGCCGACACCGCAGGAAGTCGAAGCTTTTGAACAAGACCACTCCACCACGGCGTACGAGCAACTGGTGGAACGCTATCTTGCATCACTCCAGTTTGGCGAACGGTGGGCCCGTCACTGGCTGGACGTGGTGCGCTATGCCGAGAGTAACGGCTTCGAAACGAATCAACCCCGACCCAACGCCTGGCGTTACCGCGACTGGGTCATCAAGAGCTTCAACGACGACAAGCCCTATGATCGATTCGTGCAGGAGCAACTGGCCGGCGACAGCCTGGGGGCCGATCTGGGAATGGGGTTTCTCGTGGCGGGTGCCTGGGATGAAGTGAAGAGCCCGGATGTGACGCTGACCCGGCAACAGCGTGCCGACGAATTGCACGACATGCTGAGCACCACCGGTTCAGCCTTTCTCGGGCTCAGCGTGGGTTGTGCCCGTTGTCATCCGCACAAGTTCGATCCCGTTTCGCAAATCGACTACTACCGATTCCAGGCGGCGTTCGCTGGTGTCCAGCACGGGGAGCGCGCAATCCCCC
>JBGTAO010000162.1:0-3694 GCA_041749835.1 Gemmata sp.
TGCTCGGGTGTGAGTTCGGGGCGTCGGGTTTTGGGTGGTCGTCGTGCCATCGGGCGGCTCCTGCCAGGAGGAATTTCTGACTCACATTCATCCTCCTATCCTCCCAACGAAAAAGCCACCGACTTCCGTGACGCCCACCCAACACAACTTCCCGTGTCATCCTCCGCTTGGCATTTCCTCTTCAACGCGGTACAACGGATTGGGGCACGAAGCCTGGACACGATACTCGGGGCCGCTGCAGGATGTAGCGTACCAGTAGCTGGAGGAACCCCTCATATGGCGCGTCGTAGCGCCGACCCGGAAAGCTTAACTCGGTCTTCTCCTGCGGGAATGCGTCGCTCAGACCGGTTTCTTGCTGGGTTGCGGAACACGGAACGTGTTGTCTTTGTCTCGCACATCAATCCCGATCCTGATAGCCTCGGTAGCATGCTCGGCCTCGCGCATCTGGTCGAGACCCGCCTCACAAAACCCACGCTCATGACGCGAGATGGCCTTGTGAACAGGGCGGAAAATCGCACCATGATTGATGTGCTGAAACTCAATCTGGTGCCTATTGAAGAAGTGGACTGGCGACCAGACGATGCCGTGGTGATGGTGGATAGCCAGCCGAACACCGGCCGGCACACGCTCGATGAATCCATACCACTCTACGCCGTACTCGATCACCACGATACGCCTGGCGATCTGGATCGCGTGGTATTTACCGATATCCGTGCGACTCACGGGGCAACCTGTACTCTGGTCACAAAGTACCTGATCGAGCAGGATGTCCTGATTACGGAGAAAGTGGCGACCGCACTGCTGTACGGAATCGAGACGGAAGTCACAGGTTACCCGCGAGAAGCTGCCCCGGTTGATGATGAGGCACTTCTCTACCTCTACCCCATCGCAGACAAAGATCAAATCGCCCAAATTCGCAATGCGCGATTGCCGCAGAGCCATTTTGAATGCTTGTTGCAGGCGCTCCAGAGCTCGTTTATCTATGACAAGCTGATCATCAGTTGGGTCAATGAGCTACCGCAACCAGAGCATGCTGCCGAGGTCGTCGATTTCATGATTCGCTTCGAGAAAGTCGATTGGGCGGTCTGTGGCGGTGTGTACCAGGACAAGCTCATTCTTTCGGTGCGAGCAGCTATCGAGAACGCCCTGGCCGGTGAGATTCTCCGTCAAGTTGTGGGCAAGCTTGGGCGAGCGGGTGGACACGATCGCCGGGCGGGCGGTTGCGTTCCACTAACAAGTATCTCCACGTCTGCCATTGAAGAGCTACAGTCAGAGTTGCGGCGGCGCTTCCTGAAAGCTCTCAAACTGGAAGAGATCCGTGGCCAGCGGCTCGTGCCTTTGCGAGACATGTTGGAGAATCTTCAGTCATGACTGTGCAACCGGTAGCATCTCCGGAGTGTACCAAGCGCAGCCGCCAGCCGCGTGGCTGCTTGCGACCAATACTCCTGGTTCTGCTGCTCGCTTCGGTGTTCTTGAATCTCTTCATTGCACTGGTCTACTGGGGTGCAATCAACAACCCGCTGAAAAGTGAGCCCAATCACCTCTCAGAACAATTCCTTTTGGGTGATCCGAAGTCACGCCAGAAGATCGGGGTTGTTCGGATCTCCGGTTTGATCTCGGATTCGGGAATTCAATTTGCAACGCAGCAGCTTGCCGCCGCTGCCCGCGATTCCCAGGTACGGGCTATTGTTCTGCGTATTGATAGCCCGGGTGGCACGGTCACCGCCAGCGATGAACTCTACCAGAACATCATCAGTCTACGCGATAATACCAATCGAAGCTTTCCTACCACCGAACCAAAGCCAGTGTTCGTTTCAATGGGCGGTGTTGCTGCCTCGGGCGGCTATTATATAGCGGTTCCGGGTCGAACGATCTCGGCAGAACCAACGACCATCACCGGTTCCATCGGAGTGTTCGCAGCGTTACCAAATGTCGCGGAATTGGCGCAACAGAATGGCGTTCGAGTGGAGTTGGTCAAAGCGGGAGCCATCAAGGCGAGCGGTTCCTTCTTCCACAGTTTAAGTCCGGAAGAGCGGCAATCCTGGCAGGACACCGTCGATAGTGCTTATGATCGATTTCTCAACGTGATTGCCACGAATCGACCGCAACTCACAACTGAAGTTCTCAGGAAGCGGGTGGTGATTGATCGGATCGTTGGCAAGCGTGACGAAAAAGGAAACCCAGTTCTCGACGCAAACGGGAAGTCGGTGGACTTTCGATATACCCGCACACTGGCCGATGGTGGCACATTCACAGCGGGGGATGCAGCAGCGTTTGGCTTGATCGATCACGTGGAGGATCTGCCCGCCGTGATCCGTCGAGCATCGTCCGAATTGGAACTCTCGTCGTATCGAGCCGTGGTGTATGAACGCACGCCTGGCTGGTTCGAGTGGCTAACCGGTTTGAATATTAAGCAGAGTGCTCCATTTCCCGACCTTGAGAAGCTCACGTCATCGTTGACACCCCGTTTGTGGTTTGTTGCACCAAGTGCAGAAGGTGCGATTGTGTTGAGCAATCGGTGAACCTCACGCTGTGTGTTTTGTTTCTCGGCATCATTTTCGCACACGTTTCGTTACGCTTTTCCTGCACGGCCGAATTGCAAGAGTATTCGCTAGAGTTTGGTTTCAGGAATCGCCCGAATTCCTGAAACCATCCGGATTTGGTAGCCGTCTAAGAGGCGATTTGACGTTCTGATAGATAGGGTAATTGCATTGGAATGCGAGGTTGATCCGCCGCTGTTTCCGAAAATGTGATAAGTGGACTGTTACATTTTTGGCGAAATCAGCGGAAAAGCCTATAGTGCTTTGGATCTCAAATAGTACTGGGGTAGAGCGGATTCCCGTTCTTGCACCAATTAGGGAGTTGGCTTCTACAGAGTGCAGGTAACAAGTTCCGTTGGTTTTTCCCAATTGGAAGCAACTGCCTGGGAGGTTTCTCATCATGGCCCGACAAGACGCGCTTCTGCGACTCCATAAGATCCTTCTGGGCCGTCGGAACGAACTCCGTAAGCGGCTCGGGGTCGAACTTGAAGATCTCGCCCACGTTAAGCACTCCTCAGCTTCCGGTGATCCTGCGGATGCTGCATTCGATGCGAGCGGTGAAGAACTTGCTTCGACCCTTGCTGAACTCGAATCAAAAGAACTCGCACAAGTTGAGCGAGCCTTGCGTCGCTTAAAAGGTGGCTCCTACGGGAAGTGTGAAGTTTGCTCCATCAAGATCCCGATTGCCCGACTGAACGCCCTCCCCTTTAGCACTTTATGTGTGAAGTGTCAGCGGGAAATGGAGTTGGAGGGCGGAGGCTATGGCAGTCGGGGTGCCGAGGATTGGGGACGCGTTTCGGATCATGGCCACTCCATGGATGACAGGGACGTCAGCATCTCCGAACTCGAGATTGATCTGAGAAAGTGAATTCGATCTTCCGTAACGATCATTCGTAGTCACTGGGGTTCGCAGCCTGGGCGGGTTGCGGACCCTTTGCTTTTCGTAATGCCACATTCCGCTGGTCAGGTTCGATTCATCTCAGATTGGCTCAAGTTCAATCTCCCACACGGTGTAAATTGGAATTGATGTGCCGCACCAACGGCAACGATTATTCCTTGGCCTCTTCAGGCACCCTCATGAATAGTAAACTCTCGATTCTGCTCGTTTGCGGTGGCGGGGCAATCGCGGGCGCTGTGCTGAGCGAGGTGGCTCG
>JBGTAO010000163.1:0-2924 GCA_041749835.1 Gemmata sp.
TGCTCGGGTGTGAGTTCGGGGCGTCGGGTTTTGGGTGGTCGTCGTACCATCGGGCGGCTCCTGCCAGGAGGAATTTCTGACTCACATTCATCCTCCTATCCTCCCAACGAAAAAGCCACCGACTTTTGTGACGCCCACCCGGCTGAATTGGTAACTTGCGGTTTTTCGTAGACCGCACGCATCAGAACTGGTAGCATACGCACACAACTCATGCGTTGCAGAACTGATGTTAGATTCCTCTCCAACACGAATTCGCACCATACGAACAGCACTGCTTTTGTTCGTGGTGGTTGGCTTTTGGCCCAGCCGTGCTTCGGCAGAGTGCGGCGATTACATCACAAGTCTTCACACGGCAACTGCACACTCTGATCGCCATTCGACTAGTGCACCGGAAACCTCCGATCGGTTACCAACCCCGCGACCCTGCCATGGGCCGAACTGTTCGGGCTCACCGGTACGTGAGGCTCCGCCGGTCGCCCCGACCTTTTCGATTGATTCCAGCACGAAAGAACTCGTGCGACTGATTGGTTCTCTACCAGGGCCATTGGCAACAGCTCGTTTTGCCTGGCCGCGTCTCATCTCCTCGGCACTTCCTATTGATCGAACGGATTCCATCTTTCACCCTCCACGCCACGGCTGATCGAGCCCCAGCGTGATCTCCCGAGATCCCCGCTACATTCATTGTCGGTGAGCGTTTGCGTATCGCGTGCGTGATGCGTACGCCTCCGCTCCAATTGCGATGCTTCGTCTATTCCGGTGGACCATTTCACTGGTACCGCAAGCGTTTGCGGAACCTGGGTGTTTGCCCGGATTCATCTTCAATCATTGAGGTTCGGAACATGTTATCGAAGTGCGGACGGCGATCGGGGTTCACCCTGATCGAGTTACTCGTTGTGATCGCCATTATTGCGATTTTGATCGGCCTACTCCTTCCGGCAGTCCAGAAGGTGCGTGAAGCCGCAGCCCGGATGAAGTGCCAGAACAATCTGAAACAGATTGGGCTCGCGGCTCACAACTATCACGATGCCAATTTTCGGTTCCCCAGTGGTGGTTTGCCACCAACTGCGGTATCGGGCTCGCAGTTCTCGGCTCTGACTCAGATGCTGCCGTATTTGGAGCAGGACAATGTCTACAAGATCGTTGATTTCAGCCGGCCGCCGCAAGATCCGCTGAACGATGCCGCCAGGAACGTCATCATCTCCACGTTCCGATGCCCCTCCGACGTGGAAAGCCCCCTTCCCGCTCTGGGTGGAGCAACCAACTACCTCCCCAACACGGGCACGCTCCCGAACTTTGTGATTCCGGGGCAGGGTCTGTTTAACGGAATGTTTTACGTCAACGCCTGGGTGAAGTTTGGCGATATCGCCGACGGGACCAGCAACACCGCGTTTTACAGTGAGCGTCGGCTCGCCGACGGAAGTAATGGTGTTGTCAGCCCGATTGAAGACGTCTTCTTCCATCCGGGCAACCCGGCTACTGCTGATGAAGCATTCGCGATTTGCCAAAGTGTGGACATCAACAACCTGGCGAATCAGTTTCCGTTGTTCATGGGTGCCCCGTGGCTGCACCATCAGCAGCGCTATCAACACATCTCGCCACCGAATGGCCGGTCGTGTGGCTTCTTTGTGGTGGGCAAGTCCACCATGCCGCCGAGTAGCCGCCACAGCGGTGGGGTGAATGTTGTGTTTGGTGATGGTGGCGTGCGGTTCGTCCGCGATGGGGTCGATCTGTTGACCTGGCGCGGGATGGGAACCCGGAGCGGAGGCGAGGTGCTGAGTGATTACTAATCCGGCAGTCCGTCTCCCTCGGTTTGCGTGCAGTTTCGTTCTGCTTGCGACGATTCTGGGTTGTACGCAAGGCCCCCAGAAAGCCGCGCCGGTTGATCCTGCTCTGGCGATGACGTCACTCCGCACAACGCTGGATGCGTGGAAGGCGGGGAAGAAGATCGATTCCATGTCGGAACAGACGCCGCCGATTGTCGCCCAAGATTTTGACTGGATGGCGGGTGCCACGCTCCTGGAATACGAGATCAAGGGTGAAGGGCGCGCGGAGGACGCCAATCTTCGAGTGGATTGCCAGCTCAAGATCCGCGATGCACAGGGGCAAACGACGAGCAAGACGGTGGCCTACATCGTGGGGACAGACCCCAAGATTACCGTCTTCCGGGCCTTGGAATAACCACGAATCGGGCGGCTGTGGAACCCTTCACGGCCGCCCGATTCGTCCGAGTTTCGGCTGCGTTGATGGCGCATTTGGCACATTTGTAACAACTTATACCTCAACTTCTGTCGCCCACGGGGCAATCACGATTCCGCAGCCTGGATTCCCAGCCGGCGTGAATGGCGATCCCGTTCTAAGTAATGGTATGCGATTCCGCCAACTTCTCACGATTGCTGTGCTGGCGCTCTGCGCCGTGCTGCTGACGGGGCAGGTCCGCCGGCTTCTGGCCGATCCGACCATCTGGCCGCCCGACGACTTCGTCGAGTACTGGGCCGCCGCCAAGGTCACACTTGCCGGAGGAAACCCGTACGACGCCGCACAATTGTTGCCGTTGCAGCGTGCGGCCGGCCGCGACATCGATCAGGCCGTCATGATGTGGAACCCGCCCTGGGCGCTCACGGTCGTACTGCCGCTCGGGTTGCTCCCGGCGCGTGAAGCCCAGTTACTGTGGCTGGTGGTGAACTTCGCGGCAATCGTGTTTTGCGGCGATCGCCTCTGGTTGCTGTTGGGTGGCGTGCCGCAACGCCGCGGGATCGGCTGGCTCGTGGTGCTGACGGCGCTTCCCACGCTCTTCGCTTTGCAATCGGGGCAAATTGGGCCGCTCCTGTTGCTCGGGGCGGTGCTGTTCCTGGTGTGCGAACGGCGGGGATGGTACGGATTAGCCGGCGCGGCCACCGTTCTGGTGGCGATCAAGCCGCACCTGG
>JBGTAO010000164.1:0-4793 GCA_041749835.1 Gemmata sp.
TGCGGCAGACGCTCGGGGCCGTTCACAATGCCCCAGAGGGCACCTGCCATTGCGCCAATCGTGTCCACATCGCCGCGACATGCGATGATAAACTCCATCATAGCCTCGAACGAAGTCGTCATGTGTCGGAGGGCGATATACAGGGCGGTCGGACACGAGGTTGGCGCTGTAATCCCATTGCCGAGCTTCGAGACGACATCTCGCGGGCTTGGCATCGCCTCCGATTCGAGCCATGACCTCACCGTCTTCAACCGGCCTGCGATTCCCGGTGTCGAACATTCAGCCTGAACGATGTCCAGAACTTGGGCCGTCGTCCTTCTCCGCAGCAAAGTATGTGCCGTGAGCGCGATCAAAACGGCTCCTTCAACGCCGGTCGGGTGCGCATGCGTCACCTTCGCAGAGTTTCGAGCGGCCGCGATCAACCCCTCTCGATCGTGGGTGAAGAACAGCGCGACGACGGGCGCTCGCATAGCGGCACCATTGCCGTATGAGCCCTCAGAGTAGACAGCCTTGGACGCTTCCTGCCAGGGATCGCCACGCCGGATACGCTTGAGGACTTTCGCCGCTCCGGGGCCATACCCACGGCTCCAGCGATAACTGGAGGCAAACTGTTTCGCAAGCGCATCAGGGCAAACTCCGTCCTCTTGAAGGAGTGACTCAGCGAGGTCAAGAGCCATTTGGGTGTCGTCGGTCCAGCGAAGACACCCGTCGCGTGTTCGTCCAATCCACCACCAAACGAGCCTCTCAAGCGGGCCACCCTCGTGTGGTGCGCCGAGGACATCCCCGGTTGCAAGACCAAGCATGCAACCGGTGAATTGGTCAACGGTCAATTCCATTGGCTGGTGTTCCAACGCACTGCCTCCGAACAACCAACCTCACCTGCCGCGCGGTGAGCGATGCAAACACAAGATAAGCGATTGATCAGCGATCAGGTGCAACGCCGGGTTCGGCAGGCTGAGAGTACCCGTCAAACACAAAGTGCTGGTACTCGGTGCCGTAGTATCCGTCCATTTGTCGATCAGTGGGCACGTAGCCGATGGCCTCCTTGTACCGGGCGGAGGTCGTGAGCGCCAGCCCGACAAGGACTTTGCGGAGTGATGGGCACCGAGTGACGCGCTGGAACTCCGACGGTGGCAGCGCCTTCGCTTCCATCACTACGACTTGTTCGAGGCCAGGAGCCTTCTCGATCCCGGCCAGCGATTCCAGGCCGTTCATCGTTTCCAGGACAATTTTACGGAGCTTGCGGTTCCCAGAAAAATCGGGGAGACCCGTGATCCCTTTGCAGGAGTCGAGCTTCAGCAATTGCAATTCGGGCATATCGGCGACGATGTCCAAATTCTTCAACGTGGGGAGTCGGAGGAAGCTAAGACCGATCAGGTTCTTCGCCACTCCGAGAGTGTCGAACGCCTTGCAGCCACCAAACCGCATGTCCAAGATTCGCAGATCGCACAACCCGCCCAGAAAGCCGAAGTCGGGAACGGTGACCCGCAGCAGACACAACTCCCGCAACTGGTTCAACTCAGCAAGGCTGTCCAGATCACGGGCTCGTCCGCTCACGGCAAGGTACTTCAAGAACGGGAAGTACTTCAGGAATGCGAGGGACTTCTTGGCCGATTGCTCCGCGTCCACGTCAAGGGAATCCCGCCCTGCCGCCTGCAACTCCTCGGCCACTCGCTTCGCAGCGTCCGTGTCCGGAATCTGCTTGAGTTGCTGACTCGTGACACGTGACAGCATTTGAGTACGCCCCCAACCAAACACCGCCAAAAGACCTGACTCACCTACGGCCGCGGTTCAGCGGGCCGTCTCCTGCAGCGCCGGGTTCGGCGTTCCTACACCGAAATCAGCTACTTGCGGCGATCTTTGACAGGGTTGTTTTTGGCGGCGACCGCGTCCACCACCACATTATGCGTGTGCGCAATCTTCCAGCCGTCCGTGCTTTTCACCAAGACATAAGTCAGCCGGTTCTGAGCCTTCGGCATAACTTGGCCGTCGGGAGTCGTGAACGCATCGTTTGTGGTCGTGACCACGGCGATGGTATGGTCGTCACCGAGAGACCGGAGTTCGATGGTATCCGTCTTCATTGTGTGGTTCTTGAAGATGGTCGCATGAAACGCGGTGTGCGCGGCCATCACGGCGTCGCGGCCCCGCCAATGCATACCCACGACATTGACCCACTCAATGTCCTCCCGTAGCAACTTGCCATATGCCTTCATGTCGTGGGCATTCCATGCCTTCTCGATGCCCATGACCGTCTTGCGAACGGCCTTATCGTCTTCCGCCGACAGACCATTCACCCCGGTCGGCTGTGTGTCCGCCTTCGGGGGTTGGGCCACGGTGTTTGCCCCCCACGTCACGAGCGCGGCGATTAGCAGGAGGGATGCCAGGATGGTTGTTCGTGTTGTCTTAATCGTTGCCTCTCAATCTTGGGTTTGAATGGGTATCCAGTGTAGAGAGCGACGCCGCGGATTGCGACGATGTTCGGATGGTTCAAGCACGTCAAAGCCTCGGCTTCGATGCGAAACCGGGCGAGTTCGGCGAAGGAGGTACCCCGACCCCGCAGAATCATCTTGAGGGCCAGTGTCACGTTGTCTCGATTTCGGCGAACTCGATAGACAACGCCCATCCCACCGCGGCCCAACTCCGCTTCCACATCGTAACCAGGGATGTCAGGTAGCTGATCGGGCATTTGGTCGCCGTCTTGTTCTGCGGCCGAACAAACAATCGCACCTGCACCAGCCGCTCAAGGGTGCTGAACACTTGGAAAACCGACCTGCTACCGATGAAGCGGTGCACCGTCTGGTTCGGTTAGTGATGGTACTCGCAACCCAAGGCCAAGTCGATGACCCGGCGACCTCGACGTGTGAGCCGAGCCTGGGGGAGTGCTCGAGATCCTGCACGCCCTCGTACCCGGTACCCGGTGTCCTGAAGCGCGTCGTTAGTCCGCCAGAGCGTAGCCATCGACGCGACCATCTTGAACGATGTGAAGTGTCTGATCGGCGTCAATCGACAAAGCGCCAACCAACCCGGTGAACTGTGATGGGCGTCCCTTGAAGAACGGAATCTTCCGTTCGTTCAACATCTCGAACGCCTTGTCATCGTAATGGCGTTCAAAATAGAAATTGCCGTCCTGGCGAGGTAAGCCGAAGCGAGGCTGATTCATCGCTTCGATCGGTGAAAGCCCCCACTCGATGACGCCCGCGCAATACTGCCACGGACCGTGCACGAATCCGAAACCCGGCGAACCCGCAATCAGGCGCGGCTTACCATCTTTGAACAAGGCCAGGCTGGTTGAAACTCCGGGAGCACTCCCGCCGGACCCTCGAACGTGCTCGCGATTCATCGCGTGTGCGGCGTAGACGCCATCGACCAGGATACCCGCACCAAACGCGGTTGGCGTGTTGATTGAATGGGTTCCCCAGGCAACGTTGCCGTCCTTGTCGCGGACCACCAGGAAGCAGGTGTTGAAGATCGCGTCGAACGTCAGTTTTCGCAAAGGGCTTATCAGAACGTCGTCGGCACGGTTACGAGCGTAGTCCGGGGAGACAAACTGCTTGTGCCTTTCCTTGGAGTACTTGGGTGATGAAAGGAACACTTCCTCCATGATGCGATACTGACGGAACAGCGAGTCAGGGTTCGTTCGTGCCGGGCCGCTCGATTTCAAATCCAACGCCTCGTTCAGATGCAAGGCGTAGATGTTCATGCCCGCCGACGCGATTTGATAGCCGTGGTAATTGCCCTCCAACTCGGCTTTCTTGCGAATGCTCAAGTTCTGCCAGCCGGCCATGTCCTTCATCGTGATGCGCCCGCCGTCGGATGTGGCACGGCGAACGTAGTTCTTGGCGAACTCCCCGGTGTAGAAGTATTCCGGTCCGTCTTCGGCCACGCGCTGCAACGTCTTGCCGAGATCCTTCTGCACAAGCGTTTCGCCCGCACGAAGAGAACGGCCATCTTTCGTCCAGAGTGCTTTGCCCTCCTCAAACCGTACGGCCTTCGTGCTGGCCGCGCTGACGACCAACGACCCCAGCGGGAAGCCTTCGCTGGCGTGCTTGATGGCGGGTCCGAACAGTTGACTCCATTTCAGCTTTCCGAACTGCTTGTGGCTTGCGTGAACGCCGGACAGGAACCCCGGCACCGGCATCGCCCGGCCCGTTTGAGTCACCGGCGATTTGCGGTCGAAGTCGTAAGGCTCGGCCTCCGCGCCCCTCAGCGGCCCAACGATCGTGTGGATTTCACCCGTCGTGGCATCGTAGTAGTTGATCGAGAAGCCGCCCGCAACCGATGTCAATCCGTGCTCGACAACCGTTTGGGTCAAGGTCGCGGTCAAGTACGCGTCCGCCGCGTTACCACCCTGCGACAGTGCCCACAGCGCCGACTCCGACGCTTCTCGGGTTGTCGCTGCGACCGCGTTCTTCTTGCCGGTCGCGTGATGATCCTTCGCCTTTGCAAGTCTCGGCAACTCCTGCGCAACCGACAGCCCCGGCACCGAGGTGATGACGGCACTCGCCGCCGCGTTCTGGAGCCATTGTCGGCGTGTGAACTGGTAAGGATTTCGCACGTTGGCCTTCTCCGTGAGGTCCTCTCGAATCGTCCGCTGCATCTTGCAGATCGACTCACACAGATTATCGGCCGGTGGGGCTGGGTGGGTTGCGAATCTGGGAAAGCCTACATGCCCCCGCCGCTTGCTGCAGCGTCTGGTTCGGCCCAGGTCGCCGTTGCAGCCGCTGCATGTTGCTCGTGAGTCCAGCTGGCGACTGACGCCCACCACGACGCCGCATCGGTTGCCGACCACGTTG
>JBGTAO010000165.1:0-7206 GCA_041749835.1 Gemmata sp.
TTTCACGGTGACAACGGCACGGGGCTTGGTTCCAGCCATCAAACCGGCTGGACAGCCCTGGTGGCGAAGTTGCTGAACCCGCGCCGGGGCGAGCACCTGTACGACACGGGATTGCTGGCCGAGCCATCACCGCCAGCCAACGGCGTGGCCGTCGGCGTTCGCCCCACGAAGTAACCGCGCTGCGACCCCGCACTGTCCAACTCGCTCACGCCGGCTGCTTCTCGGGATGCAGGTACACGAAACTCTTCCCGAGTCGGCCGCCGTAGTTCCCCGCCGAGATCATGAGCAAGTCGGGCGTGTCCTTCGCGGCCACAATCGCCGCCTGTGTCGCCTGCACAATCGTCGGCAGATCGCTCCCGTTGATGATGATCTCTTGCACGCACGTGACGCCTTCCGGCAATCGCGACACCACGTCCGGCTTGTCTCGCAGCGTGGGGCAGTACTCGGCGTAGGTGCTGGCGATGGCGAACTTGTAGCTGCTACCTGCCTTGCTCCCGCTCGACGCCACACCACCGGGGAACGGCAAGATCACACCGGGAACCGCACTTGCCGCGGTGACGGCTTTCATCGCAGCATCCAGTGCAGCATCGGCGGTGGTGCCGAAGAACCAGAGGTTGCCCCCCATGAGGCCATCGGCGATGCCGAAACGGCGTTCGCACACAAACTCCCCGCTCAGAATCGGCACCACCCAGCAGGCTCGCCCGAAGCGCTCGGCCTTGAACTGGTGACCATCTCCGAAGTAGGCCAGCTTGCGGCCCAGCGGGAACCACTTCGCTCCCGGCTGAGGAGGCAGCTTACTCGCATACCAGCTTCCTTCGGCGGGGAGCAGATTGAAGGCCGCAGTGGTCGGGCATGTCATCACGTTTTGCGACACTCGCACCAGGACCGAGCGTTCGAGCCGGGCTTCGCGATCCTTGTGGAAACGTGGGACATGGAACTGCACCACGGCCCCGGGGCGGCCATCGGGTGTTTCACTGGCCTTCACATACCGATCGAGCCCTGCTTCGCAATCGCACAGGATGGTGGAACTCGCGTTGCCGGTGCAGGCGCTCACGACGCGTTCGAGCCAGTACTGATCGCGTGCCGTGATGAGCACGGCGGCGTAAATGCTGCGAAACGCTTCCGCGTAGGTATCGTCGATGGTGGCGGGCATGTGCGACTCGTGGGGAATGGGGCTTCTGCTGATTGTAGAGCGACGGGCCAACGAAGACTCGCATCGCGCACAATCGAAGCCGTGCCGTAACCGCAGAAGTGATCGCGCCGCGCCGGGCGGAACCGCTACTCGGGAAGTGTGACCGCTTCACCCCCCGCACGGGTCGCCAGGGCGGGCATCAGTGGATCGATCGCGTAACGCAAGAAGCGCACCGATCCGCCCGCAAAGGCAAAGTTGGCACCGCCCGAGTGCGGCGACCAGAAGTGAAACATGTCGCACTGATTGTCGAGCCGGCCGGGTGTGAAGTGATACGGATCGCGTGAGCAATCCGGGTATAAACCACCACCGCGGCTCACTTCACGAACAGACAACAGCATTTCGGCTGAACCGTCGAGTGTTTGACCCACTCCACGATACCACCAGCCGAAGCGGAAGTCGGTGGAGGGCGGCCGTTCATCGAGTAGCAATGTATTGCTCGTTCCGTCGGTGATACCAGTCAGTCGAATGACGGAATCGGGGAACAGGACACCGGTATAGCGAAAGGGCCGATGATCGCTGATTCCGAGATACGAGGTAAACGCTACCGGTACACCATTACTGAACGGCGGGTGGGCGGTGGGCATGCGGCTATCTGCGGGGCACGCAAACGAATTGACCGGCGTACCCAGGAGTTGCACATGTGGTTCTTGCCACATTGTGCCCGCCGGGTTGATTCGAAATGCTTCCTCGATCTGGTGCCACAAGGCTTGTTGTTCAATGTGGGGCAACACCCGCGCCGTCCAGCCTAAATCGAAGTATCGATCCGCGCTGTACGCCGAGGTCCACCCCGGGGGAAGTGCACTGTGGACTCCGTGGTAGGAGTGTAATCCGAGCGCAAGCTGGCGTAACTGGTCGGCACAGCGAATGCGGGCGGCGCTCGCCCGGACACGCTGAACGCTGGCCATCGTCAGGCCAAGCAGCAGCGCCACAATCGCAATGACGACCAGTAATTCGACCAGGGACAGCCCACGACGAGGAAGCGACCGATCCACGTGCGGCCTCGCTATTCCGGGTTGCTTTGTGGCCCACACGTGTAACGTTTCCCCACTAACGGAGAACCTGTTGGACTTCTCATCGAACTTTACGGGTTGATAGCAACTTGACGACTGGGACAGGGTAATTTTACATAGACGGTCCCAGTTATCCGTATATTTCAATCTCTTAAATTTCGAATCTATCTTATCTGCAGAGTTATCTTTGAGACAAGATGGCGCATAGACTTTGCGATAGTTAGGAAGACTCAGATCCTTGAATCATCTCGCATCCTATAATGACTCGCCAAACTCTCCAGGATTTATGGCATCCCAAGCTTTAAGTACAACTGGTTGACTTGTTTGCTTATTGTTGTTGTTATCGTATGTGATCTCAATCTACACTACAGATTCGTAACAACTGCAATCTTCGCAATTTGGTTCATCGGTACAACCACTGCCTGGAATACTCAGCACTACTAAACCTACCCAATAGAACGAGAGCCGGATGCCGCGTTTCATGTTGATTCTCCGGTTTCAGGATTGGTTGCCGCCCGCGTGCGTCGCCGGACAGACCGCCAGCTTAAAAGCCCCATCACCACTACCAGGAGCCCACCGCCGATCCACCACCCCAGAACTCTCCGGTGCGGGATAAACTCGCCATCGATCCACTCGCCGGCTACCCATCGGCCCGATTCATCCACTTGATAGTGAACGACCTTCTCATCCTTCTCCCGGATTACCTTCAGGTTCTCGGCGTACTGCCGCTCCCGAATTGCCGCACCCGTGGCGGGAGTAAGAGTAAACGGTTCCGCGAGTTCGTCGCCCGTCTCGAACTCGGTGACCGTCATTTTCTCGGACTGGTACAATCGGCCTGGGCTCTGCGACTGATACCACAAATTCACCCACCGTGTGGGTGCCAGCCGATCCCCGATTTTCCGATAGCTAATCGTGATCTCCAGATCCTTGCGTCCGGGTCGCCAGTCCGTCATGCGGCGAACGGCTCCATCGTTGCGGCCCACGGCGTACTCGAAGAACTGCTCGCGCCCCTTGGGGCCATAGGGAAACATCCGGAGAATCAGGCACGGTACACCATGCACTATCGCCTGACCGTGGACGAACAGGTTCTCTCGATCGAGTGGGAGGGAGAACTCACTCATGTAGTACGGTTGGCGTGCCTGGGTCATGATGAAGCCCGCCGAGATGAGGTAGGGCCACCAGCCGGAATGAAAGATATTCCCTTGACCGGCCCCGGAAGTAACACTCATGTCTGACGGATTAAAGCTTTCAAGTTGTTCGATTGGTAAATCCGCTTTGGAACCGTAACTCTTCTTGCCGTCATAAATGCCGATCCACGAATCGAGCTGACTGCCGCGTTTCTCCGAATAGAGGCGGCGGTAGCGCTGACCCACGAAATCGAACGTGATATTCTGGCGAAGCTCGGTCAACTCGTCTTGTGGTGGAACGAGTTCCGTCCCGCTGCGATGATGCGATTGTGTTTGTTCGGTCTCGGCTCCTTTGGGTCGGAATCGCGTTCCTTCGGCCTTGATGCGGATAATCCCCGCCTGCTTCTGTCGCCGCTCCATCAGATCCAGTATTCGCGTCAATTCTGGGTTGGGTTGCGGCGGTTGCCCCACTGCGAGCAGAACCGACAGGGCAATCCCGGCAACGCTCCACAACATGACAGCAAGCCCCAGTTGCTTACGGTGCATGATTGCCCTCCAGGACGGTACCCGCTTCCCGGACCGTACCATCGACCACAACCTCACAGACTCCGATCACTTGATCCGCACGATCCTGAGCCTCGACATCGTTCCTGACTGGTGCGTTGGGCTTTCCAGCGCACCATTGCAGTTCCAAGGTTCGAGGAGCAGCAATCTAATTGGTCGAGCGACCACTCTCGCAACGTGACAAACAACAGGTTGTGATGCTACTCCCCCCTTGTTTTGGAAGTCAAACGGATTTCTGAAACGTTCACGAGAACTACACGCACTTCCTGCGGTGAACCGAGCCTTTGGTGTTCGTATCGCTATTCGCCGGCTGTCAGATTGTCGAGGAGCCGAGTCAGTGCAAGACGTACCGACTCGATCGTGTAGGGGTCGTCGGGATCGGGCGGAGAACCCGGGCGCTCGAAGTACGGGCGCTCGCCGAACACACGCCCCCACTCCACGTCGGTCTCCCGGACGAGTTCCCGCAAACGGAAGTCCGACCCGAGAACCTGCCGGACATAACCAGCCAGTACTTCGAGCGGGTGGTCGTAGTCACCGAGTAAGAGATCGCTCTGCCCGACGGCGCGGAAGAGCACCGTTCCAAGAGCCCCGCCGGAGTCGGTCACGTGGCGTTGCAGGAAATCCTGGATGGTCGCCTCGGCCTGTCGCTTGCGAGTGACGGGGGAGATGCCCTTCATCATGCCGGGCCCCGCCATCCGCCCGATCGCTTCGCTGAGTGTGAACTTGCGGCCCGCACGGATCTCTCGCTCCAGTTCAGCGTCTGCATCCGACGGGGGTTTGTCGCGGTTCTCGCTCATGATGTTCTCTCAGTGGATCGCTGTGATCAGTCCACAAACGGCCTGCAACCTTCAGCGTGAAACACTTGGCATGTCGCCTCGGCCCACTCGGGGGCAGTCCAGCGCGAACCCCTCACAATAGTGCAGCACCCGTTGACACGAACTGCCAAGAGTACGGTTTGCACCTATCGAATTTGACAGGTCCGCCCGACTTCGGAATCGTACACTCCACTCGGTGGTTGCGGGCCAACGAAACTCCGGCACCCTTCCCGGCAGTCGGGTCAGTCACTCTCAATTCATCTGTTGCGATGCGAGCTAGACGATGAGAAAACTACTGGGCATTGGAGCCGTGATTATGGGCACCGTCGGGGTGCTTGTGTGCGTTGCCGTGATTGGGCTGGGTTGGCGGGCCGCAGTTCAGACCGCCGATCAGGTCACCCGCACCGCGGCCCGCGCGGATGAAGGCCTGACTGAGGCGGACGCGAGGTTGAGCCGCGTCGAGCAGCGGTTAGTGGCAATTCGTGCGAACCTCGACCGGGCCGGTGAGGAGGCGGAGAGGTTGACCAGCGAGAACCCGGAGCTACCCCGAGTCCGATCCGCGATCGAGCAACTCATCGACCGACTCATTCCGACGATCGACCAGGTGGCCGCACTTGCGGATTCCCTTCGAACCGTGGCGGCGGGTCTGCGTGCGGCGGCAGACATTGTGGATCAACTCAGGGGATCCGCCCAAGCGCCCGGCCGCGCCCGCATCGCCGCCGATACGATCGATCAGGCGGCGGCAACCCTGAACATTCCGCGGGAGAAAATCGAGGAGGTGAAATCGGCCCAGGCAGTTCGAGCAACCCGCGAGCTGATCACCCTGGTCCGGGAAGCCGTGGCCGGTTCGGAGCGGTTGGCGCAAGGACTGGCCGAAAGTCGCCAGGCGATCGCCGCTGGCCGGGAGTGGACAGCCGAAACGCGAGACCAGGTGGTGCTTTGGGTTTACCTCGCGGCGGCCGGTAATACGGTAGTCGTGCTGTGGATCGCGTTGGGGCAACTCTGTCTGGTGGGTTGGGGGCGACGGCGGATCGCGAACCGGGGCGCTCGCTCTCCTGACAAGCAACCCAATTGATTCGCAGCACCCGATCGAACCAATATCGCCAGTTGCCGGAGTTCACGATTCCAGTGCCGCGCACAGCCGCAGCAGTACCCTCAGCTATCGATGCGATATTTGGGGGCGAACTGGATCAGTTCGGCGCTGGACTTGGCTTCCAGTAGTTCCATCATGCTGTACTTGTGAAAGGCGACGGTCCGCGGCGTGATCTTCAGCATCCGGGCAATCTCCTTCATGGTGTACCCTTCGGTCAGCAGTTGCAGCACCTCCCGCTGGCGGCCACTCAACTCTATGGGCTTGGGCAAGTGCTCGGCAGATTGAAGGAGATTCTGAACCAGCCCCTGGGTCGCGAGTGGCGTCACATAGGACCGACCTTGGACTACCTCTCTGATCGCCTGGAGCAACTCCGACGCCGCCGAGTTCTTGAGTAAGTAGCCCGAGGCCCCAACCCGGAATGCCTCGGCCGCGACATCCGAATCCTCGTTCATGGTGAGGAAGATCACCTTGACCGCCGGATACTGCCGACGGAGTTGACGGGCCGTGTCCAGGCCGTTGAGTAACGGCATTGCGATATCCAGAACGACGATATCGGGGTGCAGAAGAGGCGTCTCTGTCAGCACCGCGCGACCGTCGGCAACCATGCCGACCACCTCGCACTCGGGCTCCAGGAGCCGCGCGAACGCTTCTCGGAGCAGGCGGTGATCGTCGGCCAGGAGAACACGCGGGCGATTCATGATCGGTGCTCCGGAGCTGGGACGGGCGTGACTGCGGTATTGTCCGGGCCCTCGGGCACGACGACACGCACCTCGATGCGGGTTCCCCCAGATGGCCCGGAATCGATCACGATCTCGCCACCCACCAGGTGCAACCGCTCGCGCATACTCACGAGGCCGAGCCCACTCCTGATCGAGGTTGGGTCGAACCCGACCCCATCATCGGTCACTCGAAGATAGATCGTGCCCGCCGATCGGCTCAACTCCACCGCCGCGTGTCGGCTTCCACTGTGCTTGTGAACATTTCGCAACGCCTCCTGAATAATGCGGTACAAGCACAGGGCTGTATCCTGGGGAATCACTCCAGGATCGGGATAATGGGTGAACTTGATGTCCAGGCCGTGGCTGTGGCACAGCTCCTTGCACAGACTTCGGATCGCGACCACAAGCCCGAGCTGTTCCAACTTCGACGGATGCAACTGATGCGAGAGATCGTGAACAGTCGACGACAGCTCCTTGACGCGGGCCGACAATTCTCGCACGCGCCGGGCGGTTTCGGCCCGTGATTCGGGCGGTGAGCCAGCCAGCGGGTGGGCGTCACAAAAGTCGGTGGCTTTTTCGTTGGGAGGATAGGAGGATGAATGTGAGTCAGAAATTCCTCCTGGCAGGAGCCGCCCGATGGTACGACGACCACCCAAAACCCGACGCCCCGAACTCACACCCGAGCA
>JBGTAO010000166.1:0-5577 GCA_041749835.1 Gemmata sp.
CCCGAAATCAACGCCATCTTCACCCCGCCCCAGTCCTCATCCGTCGGATTCTCCACCAACGCCCAACCCTGCAAATACGGCTTCTCCTTCTCCGACAAGATCAACCGATAACTCGTCTTCCAAATCGGAGCTTCGATCACATAACCCACCTGCACCTTTCGCGCCCCATCACCGGCAAAGTGCAAACTCACCGACTTCTTCTGTGCATCATGACTCAACGCCAGCACATCCAACGCCCGGCGAAACTCCGACTCAATCACCGGATTGGCGAACTTCAACTGCTGCACATCCGGCAGCTTGATCGAACGCAGACCCTCCGCACACCACATGTTCAGGAACTCCACCTCGACCGGCGTGTTCCCTTGCGCGACCTTCTGCTTCTCCACACCCACGATCACGCCGTTGAGCTTGCCTGGTTGGTTCGTAGCACCGGGCGTCACCACCACCTCGACCCGCTCCCCACGCATCTGGCTGACAATGCCACCAAAGGTCGGGTTGTTGTTCAGGTTGATCGCAAAGCTCGCCAACGTCCGCGTGATCGGCTCCCGGCTGTCGTAGCTCACCGCCGCGATGCGACCGCCGTTGAAGTCTTCGAGCACCATGCTCTTGAGCAGATCGTTGATGTCCTGTTCCGGGAATGTGAGATCGACGCGGGCATCGTCGGTCACTTCGCCCGAGCGGGAGAAGTAGCCGACGCCGCTGTTGAACAGCACGACGCGGGTGATTGGCAGCGTGACCGCCGGCTTCACATCCTGCTTGGCGACCTCGGGGGCGGCGCTGAGCAGATTATCCGCACCCACGCCGGCTCCGATCCCCAACCCCACTGCACCAACCATCGGTGCCACCAATAGCCATTTCTTGGACATGATGTGAGCCTCGGATTCACAGTCGCCCGTTACCGGGCATTCAATTTTGAAACGCGACGCATTACTTTCAGAATTCCGACGATCTTCAACCGAATTAGTTGTTTCGTTGGCAGCATTATTCTGGACCGTTACAGTACTGTTACATCATCTATTTAGCCGCCACACCCTGGCCCTGAACAGTTCTCGTCGTTGCTAGAACCCGCGTCTGCCATCACGCGGAGTTGCAGGACACTGCGTTCTTGCTCCTTCTCCAGATACGCCCGTCCTTTCTTAACGTTCACGTGATCCCAGGGAAGTTTCTCGCCGACCGGGCGTTGCCGCGATCGATAGAAGTCGACATCGATGCCGAGATCCTTGAAGCTCTGCCACCAAATATCGGGGCGAAAGCACTCCTTCCAGCCGTCCATGCGAGCACCCCGCTTCCAGGCTTCGTACAGCCCGGGACTGACGCGACGGTCGCCACGAGTCAGGATCCCTTCGAGGAGGCTGGTTTCGATGTCGTGTTGCTTGATTCGCACGGCTCGGTTGGTCTTGCGACGGTGCAAGTAATCTCCGGCCCAGCGGAAGTACTCGCGCGACTGCATCCCGTTCCACTGGTAGGGCGTGTGCGGTTTGGGCACGAAGTTCGAGACCGATGCCGTGACTTCCTTGTACCTGCCGGAGACTTCCTTCCCGACGGCACTGATCGCTTCCGCGAGTTCGACGATCCCATCGAGATCGGAATGGCGTTCGCCGGGTAAGCCACACAGGAAGTAGAGCTTGACGTGGGACATACCTTCTTTGAACGCTTCCCGGCAACCGGCAATGAGATCGTCATTCTTGATCGGCTTGCGGATCTGCGTACGCATATCGTCCCGAGCCACTTCGGGAGCCAACGTCAGGCCGGCTCGTCGCCAACCTTGCATCAGCTTGGGAACACTGCGGAGTTGATGATTCACGCGAAGACTCGGAAGCGAGACATTCACTCCCAATGGCCCAAACACTTCGTGCATTCGCCTCACGAGCTCTTCGAAGTGGGGATAATCGCTACTGCTCAGGCTGAGCAGGCTGATCTCGTTCATCCCCGTGTTGCGGTAGCTTTCGAGTGCCGCCTGGACGATCGTCTCCACGGAGCGGACTCGCAACGGGCGTTTGATGACCGTGGATTGGCAGAAGCGACATTGCCAGGGGCAACCGCGCATGATCTCGATGGCGATGCGATCGTGCGGCGTTTGCACGAACGACACGACGGGCTTGGTGGGTAAGGGAATGTCGTCCAGATCTTGCGTAATCGTGCAGCTGGTGATTTCGGTGGGAACATCGGAACAAGTTCGATTCACGGCCGCGATCGTTCCATCGGTGTGATAATCGAACTCATAGAACACCGGAGCGTAGGCCCAGGTCGTACTCCCAACAAGTTCTGCCAGCATCTCCAACCGGCGTTGGTAGCTGGTGTCTCCTTCGCGGAGTGCGACCTCCTTGAGCGACATCCACTTTTCCATGATCCAGGGAAGCGATTCTTCGCCGTCGCCAATGACAAAGAGATCGACGAAGGGGGCGAGCAACTCCGGGTTTTGAGCGCCGGGACCACCTGCCACGACGAGGGGATCGGTGACCCGCCGTTGTGTGGAGAAGTGCGGAATACCTCCGAGGTCGATCATCGTCAGGAGGTTGGTGTAGCAGACCTCGTACTGGAGGCTAAAGCCAACCAGATCGAACTCCGAAAGCGGCGTGTACGATTCGAGGCCGTACAGTGGCAGTCGGTTTCGGCGCAGTTCCGCTTCAAAGTCCATCCAGGGTGCGAAGGCCCGCTCGCACGCCCACTGCGGATCACTGTTCATGATGGTGTACAACACCTGCAAGCCATGATGGCTCATGCCGATGGTGTAGGCATCCGGAAAACACAGACAGAGCTTGCCACGCACCTGACGATGGTCTTTAGGTGTCGAATTGAGTTCACCACCGATATACTGCGCCGGGGTTTTGACCCGAGGAAGCACACGCAGCACCGCATCACGAAGGCCACTATTCATCATCGGAGCTACTCCGGATAAGATCACAACTCGACTCGGCAATGCAGCGATTATAGCAACTGGTGCTGGCAGTTACCGGAGCCGTTCTTGTCAATGGTGTGAGACCGAATTGACATGCAAGCAGATGTGATCATCGAACGGACACAGCACTGGATCTCCCAAGTCGTGATCGGGCTGAATCTTTGCCCGTTCGCGCGAAGAGTCGTCGAGGGTCATCTCATTCGTTATGTGGTCTGTGAAGCCCAAGAAATTGATAAGCTCCAGACGCAGTTGATCGACGAGTTGCTACTGCTCGCTGGAAGCGACGCCCAGGCAATCGAAACCACATTCCTCATTCACCCGTTCGTGCTCCGCGAATTTCTCGACTACAACGATTTCGTTGTTGAGAGTGAAACCGTGCTGGAGCAATGTGATCTGGTTGGCACGATACAAATTGCGGGTTTCCATCCACACTACCAGTTTGCCGGCAGCGGCTCCGAAGACGTGGTGAATTACACGAACCGGTCGCCCTTCCCCATGCTGCACCTGCTACGTGAAGCCAGCGTGACAGCGGTGAATCAAGACCCGGTGCGCACCGCTGACATACCACGGCGGAACATTGAGACGTTGCGACGCCTGGGACTCACACAGGTTCAGAAACTCTCACGGGGCGAAGGAGCGGAAGCGCACGAGTGAGCGCTCACCCAGCCAAACACCCGAAGCGATCGCGATCAAGACAGCCGAATCGACTCGGGTGAACTTGGCTTCGTTACGCGAGAATCTCTTTCACGACCTTGCCGTGGACATCCGTGAGCCGATAGTCGCGGCCCTGAAAGCGGTGGGTGAGCTTGGTGTGATCAAACCCGAGGCAGTGGAGCAGCGTAGCTTGTAAATCGTGAACGTGAACCTGATCGCGTGCCACCTGGAAGCCCAGTTCGTCACTCTCGCCGTGTGTGTGGCCAGACTTGATACCACCGCCACAGAGCATCAGTGAAAAACAATCAGGGAAGTGATCACGACCGAGGACATTCCCCCCGGCGGTACGTCCCTCGCGGAACGGTGTCCGGCCGAACTCCCCACCCCAGATCACCAGTGTGTCGTCCAACAATCCTCGGCTCTTGAGATCCTTGATGAGTGCTGCAACCGACTGGGTGGTTTTGGTTCCTTTTTTGGTCAAACCATCACGAATATCTTCAGCGGGGTTCGTCCCGTGGAAGTCCCAGCCCCAGTCAAAGAGTTGCACATAGCGAACGCCCGACTCGACCAACCTTCGGGCTAGCAAACAATTATTGGCGAAGCTCGCCACGCCAGGTTTCGCGCCATAGGAGTCGAGCACTTTCGCCGGTTCGCGGGAGATGTCCATCACTTCCGTGGCGGAGAGTTGCATCCGGAAAGCCAGTTCGTACTGCGCGATCCGCGTTCGTGTTTCGGGGTGCCCAAGCTGTTGTTCCTGAAGCTCGTTCAGATCCTTCAGGGCGTCGAGTCCCATGCGGCGAAGGTTGCGATCCATACCCGGCGGATCGGCGAGGTACAGCACCGGTTCGCCCTGACTTCGACACTGCACTCCCTGGTAAACCGAGGGCAAGAAGCCACTGCCCCAGCAGCCTTGACCGCCACTGGGCTGAACACCGTTGGAGATTAACACCACGAAGCCGGGCAAGTTCGCGCTTTCGCTTCCCAGGCCGTAACAGGTCCAAGCACCAAAACTCGGTCGGCCTTGTCGAGCGAACCCGGTATAGAGCAGCAGTTCCGCGGGAGCATGATTGAACTCGTCGGTCTTCATCGAACGGATGACGGTCACGTCGTCGGCCACAGCATGCAAAGGCTTGATTGCGTCCGACATCCAGATGCCGGATTGACCGCGTTTCTGGAAAGGCTGCTTGGTGCCCAGGAGTTTGGGGACGCCTGAGGTGAAGGCAAAGCGCTTGCCCTTCAAATAGAGATCGGGGCAGTCCTTGCCATCTTGCTTCACCAATTCGGGCTTGTAGTCGAACAAGTCCAGATGCGGCGGCGCTCCGGACATATGAAGGTAAATGACTCGCTTGGCTTTGGGTGCGAAGTGGGGCAGACACGGGGCGAGCGGATCGGTCGTAGCCCGGGCTGCATCGCTCGCGGCCTCACCCGTGAGTTGTGCCAGTGCCAGTGATCCCAGGCCCAATGCGGAAGAACCGAGGAACTGGCGACGGGTGTTCGCTTCGAGTCGTGCAAGTACGCGGTTCATCGATTACAGTCCCCGTAAAGCGCTTATTGGAAACGAGCGACCCGAAGCCCAAAGTGGTCGCATCACGGTTTCATCACCATTTCGTCGAGATTCAGGATCACATTGGCGACCACGGTCATGGCTGCGATGTTGACCGGATCTGTGTTGGGCTGATGCGAACCGGCCATTTGGATCGCCTTTTGGACATCCTGAGCATACTGAGCTTGGGCACCACTATAAAGTTTGACGAGGCGCTTGACCTCGCGCTCGGTTGGTGTGCGAACCAAGCAGCGTCGAAAGATCGTGGATACGGCGGCTTCAATCGTTTCGTTCTCACTCAAGGCTTTCTTGGCAAGTGCCTGAGCCGCTTCAATGTAAACCGGATCATTCATCGTGACGAGCGCCTGCAACGGTGTGTTAGTGCGTGCCCGGCGGACGATGCAGGTATCGCGGTTCGGAGCATCAAAAGTGGACATGGATGGGTATGGGTTCGACCTCCGCCACTGCGTATAGATTCCCC
>JBGTAO010000167.1:0-3594 GCA_041749835.1 Gemmata sp.
TCCCGCATGGTCAGGGGGTACTGGGAATGCAATGGTCGTGAACAGTGCGGGGAATCAAAGGCTGATCCAGCAACGGAGGAATCGAGTGTTCCGTCAACAGCAAAGCCAACAGCAACAATCTCCCGGTACTGCTGGGGCCAATCCAATTGGGCACCAGGCTCATTAACGGTGCGTATTCCGTTCCAGTTGGAGTTGACGCCTACCGCAGTTCACCGGTATTTACTCGTTCAACATCTGATTATCCCATGATGGGATCAGTGGCGCACGCGGAAAGGAGTCTGGCGTGGAGCTCCAGAAGAAACGAATTCTGGTGACCGGTGGCTCAGGGTTTCTGGGCGGTCATGTCCTGAACCGTCTGAAGCAAAAGGGTTGCCGACACATCATTGCTCCGCGATCTTCGGACTATGATCTCACCCGGGAAACCGATGTCCTGCGGTTGATGCAGCAGGAGCGACCCGAGGTCGTGCTTCATCTCGCGGCCCGAGTGGGCGGCATCGGTGCGAACCGCAAATTCCCGGGTACATTCCTGTACCAGAACCTCATCATGGGTACCCACCTCATCGAGGCGTCGCGTCTCAATGGTGTGGAGAAGTTCGTGATGGTGGGAACGATTTGCTCGTACCCCAAATTCACGCCCGTTCCGTTCCTGGAATCGGAAATCTGGAACGGGTACCCCGAGGAAACCAACGCTCCATATGGTCTCGCGAAGAAGATGTTGCTGGCCCAACTGCAGGCCTACCAACAAGAGTTTGGGTTCAACGGTGCGAACGTACTGATCGTGAATCTCTACGGTCCTGGCGACAACTTCGATCTGGAAAGCTCACATGTGATTCCGGCTCTCATTCGCAAATGTCTCGAAGCCAAAGAGCGGGGTGATCAGGTTCTGCAAGTTTGGGGAACGGGACGACCGACACGGGAGTTCCTCTATGTCCAGGATGCAGCGGAAGCGCTGGTTCGTGCGGCCGAGGTGCTCAACACCCCAGATCCGGTCAATGTTGGTTCTGGGATTGAGATTGCCATTGGCGATCTTGCAAAACTCATCGCAGTGAAAGCAGGCTTCATGGGCGAACTTCGATTCGATCCCAATATGCCGGATGGTCAGCCGCGCCGCTGCCTGGATGTGACCCGAGCCCGGGAATTGCTGGGGTTCCAAGCCAAGACGACACTGGAAGTTGGACTCGAAAAAACAATTCACTGGTATCTCGCTGCACGCAAGAATGCCAATGCGGCATAGCGTACTCTGTTCCTGGTTTTCAGGAGTTTTTGACCGGCGAGCCTGCATTGGGAATCACCATGAGTGAATTGAATAGTGGGACCAGGTCGGATGCGCTCGTCAACCATGCACTGGCTGAGTTGCACGCCGAGATCAAGGAACTCAAGCGTGGTCTCGCAACGCTGGAAGAAGCGCTGCGAGCCCGCTCACTTCGCAATCGGTTTCGTCGGGTCTTTGGCCGAATGGTCGGGATTCGACTTCGCACGTTAACGCACTATGATCCCCGCGATCTCCAGCTCCCACGGAGCTACTTCGAAACGCCCACCCCGAAGAACCCGCCGTTGTTCTCGATTGCCACACCATCGTTCAACCAGGGGCGCTTCCTCGAGCAGACGATTCGGAGCGTGGTGGATCAGGGTTACCCGAAGCTGGAGTACGCAGTTCAAGATGGCGGTTCACGAGACGAGTCCGTTGAAGTGATGGCACGCTTTCAGAAGCAACTCGTCCATGCGGAATCGCGTAAAGATCATGGTCAGGCCCACGCGATCAACCTTGGGTTCCAACACGCGACCCGCGGCGAGATCATGGGTTATCTGAACTCGGATGATGTATTACTGCCCGGTACGCTCAACTATGTGGCCAATTACTTCAATCAGCACCCCGAAGTCGATGTGGTTTATGGGCATCGTGTCATCATCGATACCGAAGGTAAGGATGTTGGCCGCTGGGTGCTTCCGGCGCATTCGGATCGCATGTTGATCTGGGCCGATTATGTGCCACAAGAAACGATGTTCTGGCGGCGACGAATTTGGGATCGCGTCGGGAGCAAGATCGACGAATCGTTCCAGTTCGCCCTCGATTGGGATCTGCTCCTTCGCTTCCGTGATGCCGGTGCGAAGTTCGTGCGCTTGCCCCGCTTCCTGGGTGCCTTCCGCGTTCATCCGACTCAAAAAACCTCGGCAGAATTGGCCGCAACCGGGACACCCGAGATGGCACGCCTCCGCATGAGAGTCCACGGTAGGGAAACGGATCTTCAGGATATCCGCCGAAACATGCGAGGCTACATGCTCCGGCATGCGTGGCACAACTGGCTGTACCGCCTCGGTATCGCTCACCAATAGCACGACTATCAGTTTGCAATGACACCAGCCACGTAATCGACCAGGTTGCGTGGCTGTTTGTTTTTGTCGCGGTGGTACTGTCGTGTTATGTGCATTCGCACCATCTCGACCTGTTCCGTTCCAGGTACGAATCGCAACCGCACAAACGGCAACCGTCACTTGCGCCGAATGAACTTGGCGTAATCGCCCGGAGTATCCGCTTGCGGCGGGGCTGAGAATTCGGAAAATGAATGGCAGTTTGCGAGTTCTTACGAGGCTGTCATGTCCAACCGTTCCCGCCGTTCGGCGTTTACGCTCATCGAGTTGCTTGTGGTCATTGCGATTATTGCAATTCTGATTGGTTTACTGCTTCCTGCCGTGCAAAAGATTCGGGAAGCAGCGGCCCGCATCCAATGCCAGAACCATATGAAGCAAATTGGGATCGGTACCCATCATTTCGCCCTCGACCGAGAAGATGCACTCCCGAAGATTTGGCATGAAGGACAGTTCTGGGGGCCATTCGACGATCGTGTCGGTTACGCAGAAGAACCACTCAGCGACTACGATCCGACCAAGACAATCCTGTGGCCTTACGTGGAAGGCAATCGCAGGGTCTTTCGATGCCCGAATGGCATTGATGTTCTCCCCGGAAGTCCGACCAACGGGCGGCCGGTCCAGATCAGCTATGCCATCAACGGTGTGGGTGGTGGTCCGCAGGGCGTGAAGCTCTTACACATCACGAACGGGAATGGCACTTCCAACGTGATGTTCGCGTGGGATCACTCCCGGCATCCCGGTTGTGCCACCAACGGAACCGTACCGCAAGGTCTTCCTCCGAGCCTACCCTGGCCCGTGGACGACATTGATGCTGTCAACCACTATCCCGAGCCACGCCACGCGGGAGTGTACAATGTGCTCTTTTGCGATGGTCACGTCTCCGCGATGCGCAAAGCCCAACTGACGACTGCAATGTACTATGTTCGCTGATGCGTTCAGACCTTTACAACTCGACCATACCATTGCATCTTCTGAATTTCGGGCCTGACTTGCCGGCGCGACAGTGCAGCGTTGCTATCGTCAATGGATAGGTCACGGACCGTCGTGTGTAACATCTCGTGCAATGCAGAAGCGCAGCTGTCGATTCTGGCGTCAATCCTCTAGTGGTCTATTGCAGCTCATCTGGAATGCGCCAGGATGCTCCTGATCCCCAGGAGTATCTCGGTATGACTCCCAAGCACAAGATTACAATCCACTTATCCGCCGACCAACGGCACATCCTTC